>URZR01000046.1 GCA_900552425.1 uncultured Collinsella sp.
GCCGAGTTTGGCGTCGCTCACATTTCCACGGGCGACCTGCTGCGTGCTGCCGTCAAGGGTGGCACCGAGCTTGGTATTCAGGCTAAGAAGTACATGGACGCTGGCGAGCTCGTCCCCGACCAGCTCGTGATCGACCTTGTCAAGGAGCGCCTTGCCGCCGATGACGCCCAGCAGGGCTTCATCCTCGACGGCTTCCCGCGCAACACCGCCCAGGCTGTGACGCTCGATTCCGAGCTCTCCGCCATGGGTCGCGAGATCGACTGCGCCCTTCTGGTCGACGTGGCCCCCGAGGTCATCATCGATCGTCTGTCTTCGCGTCGCACCTGCCGCGCCTGCGGTTACACCGGCACGGCTGCCGATGCTACCTGCCTCAAGTGCGGTGGCGAGATGTATCAGCGCGACGACGACAAGCCCGAGACCATCAAGAACCGTCTCGACGTCTACGAGAAGTCCACGAGCCCGCTCGTCGACTACTATCGTGGCCAAGGTCTGCTCAAGTCGGTCAACGGTGACCAGGCTCGCGAGACCGTGTACGGGGATGTCAAAGAGGCTCTCGGTCTATGATCAAGATTAAGTCTGCAACGCAAATCGAGCAGATGAAGAAGGCAGGAGCGCTATCTAAGATGGCGCTCCGCCACGTTGGAGCCATGGTGCGCCCCGGCGTTTCGACCTTTGAGCTCGATCAGCTCGCGGAGCAGATTATCCGCATGCATGGCGGCACCCCGGCCTTTAAGGGTTACGGCGGGTTCCCGGGAACCATTTGCGCATCGATCAACGATGCCGTGGTCCACGGTATTCCCAACCCCGACATGATCCTGCGCGATGGCGATATCATTTCCATCGATACGGGAGCCGTTGTCGACGGTTGGGTCGGCGATAACGCTTGGACGTTTTTCGTCGGCACCCCCACGCCCGAGGCCAAGGCCCTGTGCGAGGTCACGCGCGATTGCCTTAAGGCTGCCATCGAGCAGGCTGTCCCCGGTAACCATATCGGGGACGTCGGTTATGCCGTTCAGTCCCTCGCCGAGTCTCACGGTTACGGCGTACTTCGCGACTATGTGGGCCATGGCATTGGCCGTGTGATGCATGAGGACCCCAACGTTCCTAATTATGGAAAGAAGGGGAGGGGCGTTCGCCTCCAGGCTGGCATGGTCATTGCCATCGAGCCGATGGTTACGATGGGTTCCAACCATGTGAGCACGGGCTCCGACGGTTGGATCGTCACGACCAACGACCACCTGCCCGCCGCGCACTACGAGAACACCGTCGCCATTACCAATGACGGTCCGGGGATTCTCACCACGGATGCCCAAGGTGCTTGGTGTTCCTTGCAGGGCGGTGAAATGTAGGGGTCCCGTTCAAATACGTCGGCATCTACATTTCTGTAAAGTAACAAGTTCCGCTTAGTTGTGGAGCCATTACGAAGATATTACGATACGTGCATGCGTATTGTAGAATACTCAATCGCTGTCGTTTTCTAGAGAAAGATGATTGCTTGTGAAGAAGGAAGACGCAATTGAGCTCGAGGGTACGGTAAAGGAACCGTTGCCCAATGCCATGTTTAAGGTTGAGCTCGAGAACGGTCATTCGGTTCTGTGCAACATTTCTGGCAAGATCCGAATGAATTACATCCGTATTCTCCCCGGTGACAGGGTTGTCGTGGAGCTTTCCCCGTACGACCTGACCCGCGGCCGCATCACCTATCGCTACAAATAGCGGCACGCATACACGCACTCCATTTCCGGCTGCAGGCTTAGCTCAACCTACGGTCGGATTGTGTGTGAAGACCAGCCATAGTTTTAAACGCCTGCGGCTGGGCGAGTAGATAGTAGGGAAGTAGTTTGAGCGCTACCGAAAGGAAGAACGATGAAGGTACGTCCTTCGGTCAAGAAGATGTGCGATAAGTGCAAAATCATTAGGCGCCATGGCAAGGTCCTCGTCATTTGCGAGAACCCCCGTCATAAGCAGCGTCAGGGTTAAGAGAGGAGACTACGTTGGCCCGTATTAATGGTGTCGACCTCCCGCGTGAGAAGCGCGTTGAGATCGGTCTGACCTACATTTACGGCATCGGCCGCACCACTGCGACGAAGATCTGCGTCGAGTGCAACGTTAACGTGGATACGCGCGTTAAGGACCTCACCGAGGATGAGGTTAACGCCATCCGTGATTATATCGATAAGAACCAGATCATGGTTGAGGGTGACCTCCGCCGTGAGCGCAACCAGAACGTCAAGCGCCTTATGGACATCGGCTGCAACCGCGGCCTTCGTCACCGCAAGGGCCTCCCGGTCCGCGGCCAGCGCACCCACACTAACGCTCGTACCCGCAAGGGCCCGAAGCGTCAGATCGGTGCTAAGAAGAAGAAATAAGGAGCGCTAGATAGATGGCTACTGCTAAGAAGAACGTTCGCGCTGCCCGTCTGAAGCGCGCGGACCGTAAGAACATTTCCGTGGGCCAGGCTCACATTCGTTCTACGTTCAACAACACGATCGTTTCGATCACCGATCCCCAGGGCAACGTCATTTCCTGGAAGTCGGCTGGCCAGGTGGGCTTCAAGGGCTCCCGTAAGTCCACGCCGTTCGCTGCCCAGATGGCTGCCGAGGCTGCTGCCAAGCAGGCCATGGAGCACGGTATGAAGAAGGTTTCCGTCTTCGTCAAGGGCCCCGGCTCCGGTCGTGAGACCGCCATCCGCTCCCTCCAGGCTGCTGGCCTCGAGGTCTCGAGCATCCAGGACAAGACCCCCATCCCGCACAACGGCTGCCGCCCCAAGAAGCGTCGCCGCGTGTAACTGAAAGGATCGTATCAATATGGCAATCGACAGGACTCCTGTTCTTAAGCGCTGCCGTCAGCTCGGGATCGATCCCGCTGAGCTCGGTTACAGCAGCAAGAAGGAATCTATCCGTCAGCCCAAGCGCCGTCGCAAGGAATCTGAGTACGGCATGCAGCTGCGCGAGAAGCAGAAGGTCAAGTTCATCTATGGCGTTCTGGAGAAGCAGTTCCACGGCTACTTCAACAAGGCCCGCAAGATGAACGGCGTCACCGGTGAGAACCTCATGATCATCCTTGAGTCTCGCCTCGACAACGTCGTCTTCCGTCTTGGCTTCGCCCGCACCCGCAAAGAGGCTCGTCAGTCCGTCCGTCACGGTCACTTCACCGTGAACGGCAAGCGCGTGGACATCCCGTCCTACCGCGTCAAGGCCGGCGACGTCGTCGCTGTCGGCGAGAAGTTCCGTGACCTCCTCCCCATCAAGGAGGCTCTGATTTCCTCCGAGCGCTTTGAGGTCCCTGGCTGGCTCGAGGTCGATATCGAGAAGCTGTCTGGTAACGTGCTCGCTCTGCCGACGCGTGAGCAGATCAGCGGTGATATCAACGAGCAGCTCATCGTCGAGCTCTACTCTAAGTAGTCCATCCGGGCTGCTGAGGCTGGAGGTAATACATGTCAGAATTCATTAGGCCTCAGGTTCAGGTCGAAGAGATCAACGAGACGTCTGCTCGTGTCTCCGTCGAGCCGCTCGAGCGTGGCTACGGCGATACGCTGGGTAACTCCCTTCGTCGCGTACTTCTGTCCTCGCTCGAGGGTGCCGCCGTCGAGGCTATTCAGATCGATGGTGCACAGCACGAGTTCATGACCATCCCTAACATGGTCGAGGATGTCACCGACATCGTCCTGAATGTCAAGGGTCTTGTCTTCAGGGCTCTCGGCACGACCGACGAGGCGACCGCCACCATCTCGGTTGACGGCCCCTGCGAGGTCACCGGTGCGGACTTCTTTATTCCGTCCGAGTTTGAGCTGGTCAACCCCGAGCAGCACATTGCTACGCTCACCGAGGGTGGCCATCTCACCATGAGCATGCGCATCGGCTATGGCCGCGGCTATGTCTCTGGCGAGGCTAACAAGCGCGACAACGATCCCATCGGTGTGATCCACGTCGACTCGCTGTACTCGCCGGTGTCCCGTTGCGCCAAGCTCGTTGAGGCTTGCCGTGTCGGTCAGCACACCGACTACGACCGCCTTGTCCTCGAGATCGAGACCAACGGCTCCATCGCTCCGCGCGACGCCGTGGTCCAGGCTGCCAATATCATCAACCAGCATATGGCTGCCTTTATGAACCTTGCCGAGACCCCCGAGGTCGAGGAGGAGGCTTCGATCTTCGCTCCCGAGGTCACCAACGACAACGCCGAGCTGGACAAGCAGATCGAGGATCTGGACCTTTCCGTCCGTTCCTACAACTGCCTTAAGCGCGCCAGCATTCACTCGGTCCGTCAACTCGTTGAGTTCTCGGAGAACGATCTGCTCAACATCCGTAACTTCGGTGTTAAGTCGATCGAGGAAGTGAAGGACAAGCTTGAGTCCATGGGCCTGAGCCTGAAGGCTTAATGCTTCGCATATTTGAGGAGAAACTAGACCATGCGTCACAACGTTAAGAAGGGCCTGAAGCTCGGCACCGATGCGAGCCACACCAAGGCCATGAAGAAGAGCCTTGCTAAGGCCCTCTTCGAGAACGACCGCATCAAGACCACCGAGACCCGCGCTAAGGCGCTGCGTTCGGTCGTCGACCCGATCATCACTTGGGCCAAGAAGGGCGACCTGCACTCTCGTCGTCTGGCTATCGCCAAGCTCGGCGATAAGCAGCTCGTTGCCGAGATCTTCGACAAGGCTGCCCAGGGCATGTGGCAGGACCGCAACGGCGGTTACACCCGCATCATGAAGCTCGGCAACCGCAAGGGCGACAACGCTCCCATCGTTATCATGGAGCTCGTCACCGAGCCTTGCACGCCTAAGGCCAAGAAGGCTGCTCCGGCCCCCAAGAAGGCCGCTGCTCCCAAGAAGGTCGAGGCTGTCGAGGAGACCGCTGCCGAGGAGGCTCCTGCTGAGGAGACCGCTGAGTAGACTTTCCGTCTGCATAGGCTATATTCGAGGGGTACGTTCGCGTACCCCTCTTTTTTTGTCGCGATACCTTTACTTGTTTGTTGGGAGCGCCCATGACTGCGCCGTCTGATTTCAATTCGATTTCCGAGCTTGACGCCACGCTCGTATTTCGCGTGGCCTATGATGGCTCGTCGTATAGCGGATTTGCCGAGCAGCCGGGACAGACGACGGTTGCGGGTGAGCTACGTCGAGCCATCGAGACGCTGCTTCGCCGCCCGATCGATCTGACGTGCGCGGGGCGTACCGATGCCGGCGTGCATGCCGTGGCTCAGTATGTCAGCGTACCCGTAACGGACGCTGAGCTCGCTTGTACGCGCCGTAGGTGGCTGCGGGCTATGGATGCCCTGCTGCCCAAAGATATCGCCATAAACGAGGTCTACAAGGCCCGTAAAGGCTTCTCTGCGCGTTTTGACGCGCGCTCTCGTACGTATACGTACCGTATTGCCGATCGCGATGCGCGCCCCGTGCTGTCCCGCGGTGCCGTGTGGTGGCATCGCTATCCTTTGGATGTTGAGGCTATGTCTGCTGCCTGCCCCGCACTGCTGGGCGAGCAGGACTTTAAAAGCTTTTGCAAGGTTGCTTCGGCCGTTGGCAAGCCCACGCATCGCTGCGTGATGCGTGCCGAGTTTGGCCATGAGGTTGCGTTTGGCGAGGACATCCTGACGTTTACCATCGAGGGCAATGCGTTTCTGCATTCGATGGTCCGTACGATCGTGGGCACGCTTGTCGAGATTGGCATGCATCGCCGTGAACCCGAGTGGATGCGCGAGGTTATCGATGCTTGCGACCGTACCGCTGCGGGCCCCACGGCTCCTGCCTGCGGCCTTACGTTTATGGGCGTGGATTACGATCCCGCCGAGCTTGTCGTGCTCGACTAGGGGAGGGCTCGACGCGTCGTGCGTCGACACCTTTCATCTGTGGGCTGCGCGTGTGCAACATCTGTTCTTGGCGTGCAATACAACCGGTGTCTCATTGCTTTTATTGCCGGGGTGTACCATGAACCACGGTTTGATTCATTGCTGTCGAGAGGACGGAAAATTTGGTTCGACGTGGCTCGCATCCGCGACTTTCGGTGATCCTTGTGGTAGAAGGTTCGCCCAGCTATGCGATGCGTGCGCTCGAGAGTATCCAGAACCAAGACCTCTACGATTTGCAGATTGTCGTTGTCTGTCGCGATACTGCGCCCGGTGTGCGCCATTCGCTTCAAGTTGCTGCCGACAGGGACATCCATATTGATTTGATTGACGTCGAGGACGCGAAGCACAGCGCTTGTCTTCGTGCCGGTTTTGCTGCCTCGCGCGGCTCTCAAATCATCGCTATGAACGCCGATGAGTGGTTTGCTCCGCAGTCCCTTTCCAAGATGGTCGATATCGCGTGCGATACTGCGGCAGACATAGTGTTCCCCACGGTGTCGCTCGACCGCTATGATGCACATCGAGAGCGCCATTCGCGTGTCTTGGATGCTGCCTCTATTGTCATCGAAGACAAGTCTTCGATGGTGGCCGGGCTGCCTCAGTTGATTTTAGGCGGCCTAGTCGTTCAGACCTCTGGCGTGATGTATAGTCGTCCGCTGTTTGAGGCATGCCTGTCGCACGGCAAGGCGTACCGTACGGTTGAGTTTATGGTGTGCGCGCTCTCGCAGGCGCAGCGCGTCTCCGGATGCGGCGACGCTTGTTTCCACACGGTAGCGCCTAAGCTTACAGACGCCTTTGATCCCACCATGTATGCCAAGGTATCCGATGACACCCGAGCGCTCGACGAGCTTGCGGACTCACTCTCGGAAGCAGATAGCGGTGGTCGGCTCAAGCTGGCAAGCCAAAAGTTCTACTTTGCCGGACTGGTCGCCTGCATCGAGAATTTGTGTCTGAGCCCGCATGGGGTGTCGTCAATCGAGCGTTCCGCCCGCATGCGTGATATGCTCGAGGCGCCTCGAACCCGTCAGATGGTCGCCGCGCTCAAGGACAACCATCGGGGACTCGGTCTGTTGTTTGGGCCGATCGCCAGCGCTAAGCCCGCGCGCTGCGTGATGTGTACGCATCTGGCAGCTTTTCTTAACCGGACGGGCGCAAAGCCCGCCTAAACGGCTCATTACGAAACAAACTTGCATAGAATTGTTTCGAAATGCGTTCTTATTCACAAAAGCCTTCAAATAGCGCTAAACTATTCAAACACTGGTTGATTGTCTCCGCCATCTTTTGGAGTGAGGGTTTGTATGGCTAAAAAACGCAATGGGCGCCAGGATGCCATTAGAGATATTGTGCGCAATAAGGATGTCCGCACGCAGCGCGTGCTGGTCGATGAGCTCCGCGCTATGGGCTTTGATTGCACGCAGGCGACTGTCTCTCGCGATATTGCCGATATGGGGCTGCGTAAGCTCCCTGAGGGCATCTATGTTCTGGCAGAGGACCTGCACCTGCAGCGTATGGTTTCCGAGCTCGTAACGGGCGTTCTGCGTACCGATAATCTGGTTATGATCAAGGCTCAGCCTGGCACGGCTTCCGGCATCGCCGCCGCCGTTGATGCGGCAGAGTTGCCCGATGTGCTTGGCTCGCTTGCCGGCAACGATACGATTTTGGTTATTGCCCAGACGGCCGAGGACGGCGAGCGTCTCGAGGCGCTGATCAATAAGCTGAGCAATTCTCGCAAGTAGGCGTGCGGGTCGTGCGCTCGGCACTTCGTGCACTGACATAGTGGCTTGTAAGGGGTATCGACGTTGGTCGGTACCCCTTTTTGTTTGCCGGTATAAAGACCGCCCACCAGGTCGCTTCAAACTAAAAGGCCCCCGAGCAGTTCAATAAGCTGCTCGGGGGCCTTGTTGGCTTTAGTCGCGTACTTCTTAGCCGACCGTATCGTCAGGCGTGGGCGAGGGGTCGGGAGTGGGAGTGGGCGTAGGCGTAGGCGTGCCGCCATCGCCGCCGGTCGAACCACCAGTGGAGCCGCCCGTCGAGCCACCGGTCGTACCGGTGCCGCCGGTGGTGTCGCCGCCCGTGGTCTCGGTGGTCGTGGTCGTCGTGGTAGTCGTTGTGGTGGTTTCCTCTTCCTCTTCGTCCTTGTCCTTGTCGTCGTTCTCCGACTTCTTGGTGTTATTGGTGCCGTAGAACTTCCAGACGCTGTTGTTCTTGTAGGTGGGCGCCGTTCCGGTCGCAAACTCCTCGCGCTCGGTACCGGTCAGAACGGTGTTCATAAACCGCTTAAAGACAGGCAGGTTGGTGCTGTCGCCCAGCAGGTCCGTGCCGTACTTTTGGATGGGGATCTCGCCCGCGGAATAGCCGGTCCACAGGGCGCACGCCAGCTGCGGGGTATAGCCGCAGAACCACAGGTTGGTGGTGTTGTCGGTGGTGCCCGTCTTGCCGGCATAGGGCTGGTTGACACTCAGGGCGCCGGCAGCACCCGTACCGCTGCCCTTCATGACGCCGGACAGAACATCGGTGACCGCGGCGGCCTCGCCCTCGGTAAGCACCTGTGAGGGATTGTCGGTGTGCTGGTACAGCACCGAACCGGTACGAGAATCAATCTCGGTGATGGCGATCGGCTGGCGATAGTAGCCGCCGTTGGCAAACGTCGCGTAGGCGGCGGCCATCTCGAGTGGCGAGATCGAGCCGGTGCCGAGCGTCATGACGGGAACGTCCTCGATGTTGTCCTTGGCGGGGTCGATGCCGAGCTTTTTGACGAGCGAGATGATCTTGCTGTTGCCGACGGCTTCCGCCACCTGGATGTAGCCGGTGTTGGAGGAGTATGCCGTCGCCTGCTTAAGCGTGATGCTGCCGTAGCTCTGGTTGGCGTAATTTTGGACCTCGGTCGTGGTGCCCTTGGCCTTGAGCGGCGAGTTGCAGTTGAGGGTGACGTTGGGGTTCATGCCGTTTTGGATGGCAGTTGCCAGCGTAAAGGCCTTAAAGGTGGAGCCGACGGGACGCTTGGCCGTGGCATGGTTTACGTGGTTCTCGTCGGCGTTGTAGTCGTAGCCGCCCACCATGCACTTGATGTAGCCGGTCTTGGGGTCGACGACGACCATGCCCATGTCCAGGCCGTCAAGCGAGAGCGTGTCGAGCTGCTCGCGGACGGCATTCTCTGCCACCTGCTGCATCGTGGGGTCGATGGTGGTCTTGACGGTCAGGCCGCCCTTAAAGAGCACGTCGGTCGAGAACTCCTGCTCCAGCAGCTGCTTGACGTAGGAGACAAAGTAGGGCTGCGAGTATACGTCGACGCCGCTGCCCGAGATTTCGGTCACATTGAGGGTGATGGGCTCGGCCTGTGCGGCATCGTGCTCCTCCTGGGTGATGTGGCCCAGGCGCAGCATGTTGTCGAGAACCTTGTTGCGGCGAGACAGTGCCAGATCGGGATTGACCGTGGGGTCGTACTGCGAAGGCGAGTTGGGAAGGCCGATGAGTAGCGCGGCCTCGCTCAGGGTGAGGTCGGCGGCGCTCTTGGACAGATAGGTCTCGGCTGCGGCCTCGATGCCGTAGGCGCCGTGGCCGTAATAGATGGTGTTGAGGTACATCATGAGGATCTCGTCTTTGGAGTACATGTCCTCCATCTTGATGGCGATGTAGGCCTCGCGCACCTTACGCTCAATGGTCGAGTCGAATTGCTCCTCCTGCAGGATGGTGTTGCGCACAAGCTGCTGGGTGATCGTCGAGGCGCCTTCGTGCCCGCCGCCGAGGGTTGCCACCGCAGCACGCGCGATACCCCACAGGTCGATACCGCCGTGCTCGTAGAAGCGCTCGTCCTCGACGTCAACGGTGCCCTGCAGCACGTAGGGGGAGACCTCGTCCTTGGTGATAGACTTGCGGTTTTGCGTGTAGAAGCTCGCGATCTTGTTGCCGTTGCAGTCGACGATCTCGGTGGGCTCGCTCACCAGATACGCGTTGGCGTCGGTGTAGTCGGGCAGATCGGACAGCCAGCGGTTGACGTTGCCGACCATGCCGATGCCAAATGCCACGCCCGCAATCAGCAGAAAGCCCAAAAACGAGAGCAGGATTATGGGCAGGGCGTGCGTCTTTGAACGGCTGTGTCCCTGTCGTTGGCGAGGACCCATATATTGACCTCCAGGTATGTCGTGCCGGACGGTGGATGTGCCGTCGGGGCAGGATGGACATAAGTTATTACACGATAAACCAAACGGGGCGCGCGAGGCCTCGTGTATGCTGGAAGACGGTATTTTTCAGAGTGAATGCATACCTTGGTAAGGAGTTTGTCGATGGCGATTCGGACGATGGGGCCGAGCGGACAATACGAGACTGGATTGGATGCTGCCGGTGCGGCGCTGCCCGAGCTGCTGGCGCCGGCGGGCGGACTCGACCAGATGCTTGCGGCCATCGCCGCGGGTGCCGATGCCATCTATGCGGGGTTGGGCGGCTTTAACGCCCGTGTGAGCGCCCATGGCTTTACGGATAACGAGTTTGCGCGCGGCTGCGCCGTGGCGCATGCCCATGGCGTGCGTGTGTACGTAACGCTCAACGTGTTCGTGTTTGACGATGAGTTGTCCGACGCGGTGGCGTTGGGAGCTCATGCACTGGAGCTGGGCGCCGATGCTCTGATTGTCGCCGATGCCGGGTTGGCCTGCGCGCTGCGCGCGGCGATTCCCGGGGTCGAGATTCACCTGTCCACGCAGGCGGGCGCTCATAGCGAGGGTGCCGTGCGGCTTGCCGCCGATGAGCTGGGGGTCGAGCGCGTGACGACGGCACGCGAGCTGACGGTCGACGAGATTGCGGCGCTCTGTGCCACGGGCGTGCCCATCGAGGTATTCTGCCACGGTGCGATTTGCATCGGCTATTCGGGGGCGTGCGAGTTCTCGGCCTTGCGGCGTGGGCGCTCGGCGATGCGCGGCGACTGCACGCAGCCGTGCCGTCTGGCGTACGACCTGGTGGACGAGGCGGGACAGAGCGTTGTCGCCG
>URZR01000047.1 GCA_900552425.1 uncultured Collinsella sp.
GCTCTTCGCCCGCATTGATCCGGATACCGAGACTTTTGAAGAGGTGGGCTTTCGCAGCCACGGATGCCTAGCCGCCATTGGCTGCGCGGCCCTGCTGGCAAACAAGCTGCCCGGTAAAACCTTTGAGCAAGCGCTCGCCATCACCAAGGAAGAACTTGATGAGGAGCTGGGAGGGCTTCCCAAGAGCCGCATCTACACGCTGGTATTTGGCATCGAGGCGGTTCGCGCGCTCATTGGCGACTACTGCCTGCGCATCAAGGGCTACTCCCTGGCGCAGCTTACCCAGGAGATTCCCTGCGATTATATGTGCGTCAACTGCCTGCTCACGGAAAACTGCTCCCTGCGCGACGAGCGCGTTGACCAAGAGATGCGCGAGCTGGGCGAAATCGAGTAGCGCAAGGGTTGCCAACACCCCGTCACGCTACAATGGATGTATCTGACCTGCGCGGCGCGCGCCGCTTGTACAGAAGGAGTCGCCGGTGATCGACCGCTACACTCGCCCCGAAATGGGACACATCTTCTCCCTCGAGAACAAGTACGCCATTTGGCAGGAGATCGAGGTTCTGGCCTGCGAGGCCCAGGCGGAGCTCGGTAAGATCGGTATTTCCAAAGACGAGGCCCAGTGGATCCGCGATCATGCCAACTTTGAGAAGGCGAAGGTCGACGAGATCGAGGAAGTCACGCGCCACGACGTCATTGCCTTCCTGACCAACATGAAGGAATACATCGATGCCGATGTTCCCGAGGGCGACCCCAAGCCCAGCCGCTGGGTTCACTATGGCATGACCAGCTCCGATCTGGGCGACACGGCTCTGTGCTACCAGCTCACCCAGGCCTGCGACTTGATCATCGAGGACGTCAAGAACCTCGGCGAGATTTGCAAGCGTCGCGCCTTTGAGGAGCGCAATACGCTCTGTGCCGGCCGCACTCATGGCATCCATGCCGAGCCGATGACCTTCGGCATGAAGTTTGGCTCTTGGGCCTGGGAGCTCAAGCGCGATCTGGATCGTCTTGAGGACGCCCGCAAGAATGTTGCCTTCGGTGCCATCTCGGGCGCTGTCGGCACGTACAGCTCCATCGAGCCGTTTGTCGAGGAATATGTCTGCGAGCACCTGGGCCTGGTTCACGACCCGCTGTCCACGCAGGTTATTAGCCGCGATCATCACGCCTACCTCGCCGGCGTTCTTGCCACCACCGCGGCCACTTGTGAGCGCATCGCTACCGAGGTTCGCAATCTGCAGAAGACCGATACGCTCGAGGCCGAGGAGCCGTTCCGTAAGGGCCAAAAGGGCAGCTCCGCCATGCCGCACAAGCGCAACCCCATCACCATGGAGAAGGTCTGCGGCCTATCGCGCGTCGTGAAGGCCAACGCGCAGGTTGCCTTCGACAACGTCGCCCTGTGGCACGAGCGTGACATTTCGCACTCCTCTGCCGAGCGCGTCGCCCAGGCCGATAGCTTCATCGCGCTCGACCACATGTTCCAGTGCCTCATCCGCGTTATCGACGGCCTGCAGCTGTATCCCGCTCGCATGATGGCCAACCTCAATAAGACCCGCGGCCTCATCTTCTCCTCCAAGGTGCTGCTCGCCCTCGTCGACACGGGCATCACCCGCGAGGACGCGTACGCCATTGTGCAGGAGAACGCCATGGCAACCTGGCACGAGGTACAGGATTGTGTCTCCGGCCCCACCTTTAAGGAACGTCTCGAGGCCGATCCGCGCTGCACCGTCAGCCAGGAGAAGCTCGACGAGATTTTTGATCCGTGGGACTTCCTCACCCGTATCGACACGGTCTTTGATCGCCTGGAGCAGCTGAGCTTCGAGTAGGTTCGGGCATAACGTTAGCTTTTTAGGGCGCTTTGCTGGTAATGTGTGTTGCCGGCAAAGCGCCTCGTTGCATTTAGGGAAAGACGGGGATAATAGTCGTCTCGAATAACATTCTGAGAGGGGATCGCATGATTTCGTTTGATTACAAGCCTCAGGGCGTGTGTGCTCGCAATATTCACCTTGACCTTTCCGATGACGGCAACAAGGTGATGGGCGTTGAGTTTACCGGCGGCTGCGATGGTAACCTCAAGGCCATCTCCAGGCTGGTCGAGGGTGCTCCTGCCGATCGGGTAATCGAGGTTCTCGCCGGTAATACCTGCGGTATGAAAAAGACCTCCTGCGCCGACCAGCTTACGCGCGCTATCGAGGCCGCTCGCGCCGAGATCGCCTAATGGGTATCGCCGATCACATCAAGAACGGAATATCGCGTCGCGGCTTTGTACTCGGTGGGGCTGCCGCGGGCGCTGCCACGGTGCTTGCCGGATGCTCGAAAAAAACGGGCACCAGCGATGATGCCGCCGGCGAGCCGCAGGTTATCAAGGACGATTCCAAAATCATCTCGATTACGGATGAGTACGAGGCAGTCGACATCGATCTTGAGCCGGCGGCGTCGTGGACGCTGCCTCTGGGTACGCTGCTGTACTACTGCGACGGCGATTACGCCGCGGCGATGATGGCGCCCGCATCGGCACTGCACGCCAACACACTCGGTGTGCTTAACCTGGGCGATGGCTCGCTTACCACATTAATCGAGGATCCTATCGAAGGCACGGGATATGCATTCTACGATGTCCGTGCCGGCGACGGCGTATTCGCGTGGGTTGAGATGAACTTTGCTAATTCATCGTGGAAGCTCTACGCTCAAAATCTGTCGGGCGCTTCGCTCTCTGGCGACGTGGTTGAGCTCGATCGAGGTGGCAAGGACTATGATCCGCCCCTGTTTACGGCGTTCGGGTCATCAGTCATCTGGTATAAAATGCCTTCGGCAGGCGGCAATAAAACGAGTAGTGATTCGTTTTGCTATCGTCGCTCGCTTGATGAATCCAAGGCCGAGACAATTTGGAAATCGACGGGCCGCTTTGCATCGGCCCCGCGTGCGAGCGACGGCATTTTGACCATCTCGCCGCGTGTCCGCAACGACGAAGGCGTCTACTACGGCATAACGGCAATCGATCTGACCGACGGCAACAACACCAAACGTGCCCAGCTAGTTCTTCCCTCGTCAGTCTCGCCTTTCGAGGCCGTATATATGGGCGATACCTTCGTGTTTTCTATCGAGGCGACCTATAGTGGCGTGGGCAGCTTGGGCAACATGGGCACGTATATCGGTAATGAGGGAGGGCCGTACCTCTTCCTGTCACGCGAACCGCTCGCATGTGCGGCTGGCAAGAAGAATAAATACCTTGTTAAGGTGCAGGCATCGCATTTCCTGATCGACACCTCTGCCAAGACCTATGGCTCGCTGCTGTCGCCCGACCGCGCTTTGGAGTATGGCGATTATCCAGCTACGGCGGGAAAATCGGACTCATTCCTTACGTACGCCACGGTGCGCAACAGCCAGGGTATACCAGAGACGGTCACTGCACGCCTATTCTCTCTTTAAGCTTAGAGGGGTTAAAAAGGCGCCAACAGGGGAATAAACGCGTTGTAATTGTGAGTACCGCCCGCCGAGCTGCCGCGTCATAGCGGCATCCGGCGGGCTCAGGTGCGTTAAAATGGGCTTGTTCTTAGCTAATTGAGACAGGGGGGCCGTGTTATGGCTTCAGATGCAAAAAAGATTCTGCTGGTCGAGGATGAGAAGGCAATCCGTGACGCCGTCGCTGCCTATCTCGAGCGCGAAGGCTACTGGGTTGTGGGCGTCGGCGACGGCCAGTCCGCGATCGAGGAGTTCGAGAAGCATCAGTTCGACCTGGTCGTGCTCGACCTTATGCTCCCCAAGATTCCCGGCGAGCGCGTTTGCCGCACCATTCGCGATACCTCGGATGTCCCCATCATCATGCTGACGGCTAAGGGCGAGATCGAGGACCGTATTATCGGTCTTGAGCTCGGCGCCGACGACTATCTGATTAAGCCGTTCTCGCCGCGCGAGCTCGTCGCCCGCGTTCGCGCTCTGTTCCGCCGTGCCCATCAGGCCGACGAGCCCGCCGTCGAGGTGCTCGACTTCGGCGATCTGGTCATCGATATCTCGGGCCACAAGATCTTGGTCGAGGGCAAGGAAGTCGATCTGACGGCTTCCGAGTTCAAGCTGCTCACCACGCTCGCCCGCCATCCCGGCCGTGTGTATAACCGCATGGAGCTGGTCGAGAAAGTGCTCGGGTATGACTTTGAGGGCTATGAGCGCACCATCGATAGCCACGTGAAGAATCTTCGCGCCAAGCTGGGCGATGATCCCAAGAAGCCAAAGTGGCTCTACACCGTCCATGGTGTCGGCTATCGCTTCGAGGCTCCGGCCAAGACCGATAAGTCGGACGAGAAATAGGGAAATCACATATGACACCTGCGCGCTTTGAAATCGGACAAAAGCACAAGCAGGAGAGCGAGGCGGGTTCCAAGGCTAGCTGGAACACGCCTCGTTCCGATTCACGGCCAACGATGAGCTATCCCTCGCGCATGGCACTTGCTTTTGCTCTGACATCGCTCATGACGGTATTGGTGCTGGTGGGCGTTGTCTCTGTTGTGTGGGGCACGGTCTTTTCGGATTACACACGCTCCAATATCGTCGAAATCGCAAATTCCGCTGCCGAGAAGTTGGCAACCTCATATGAGGAAAACGGCTCTTGGACCGCGGGGGAACTGCGCACGGTCGCAACGTCGAGTTTGGTTTCCGACGATCTGGGTATGCAGGTCGTCAATAAAAAGGGCGTGATCGTTTATGACGATTCCTGGCCCTCGGCAAGCGCCACCGCCGATGTACGCGAAAACCAGGCTACGACCGACGACACGAGCGGCAAGAGGGCATCGCATAGCCCGGTCTCGTCTGCTCCAACCGACTCCGATAGCGTTGCTAACGTCGAGATTGTAACGTCTTCCGGCGAGCATGTCGGACAGGTAAAGCTGTGGGCCATCGGCTCCGACGCGCTGCTCACCAAGGCGGACTCTGCGTTTAGGGAGAAGACCTTTAACGCCATGGCCCTCGCCGCGGTTGTTGCAATCTGCATTTCGGTCGTTATCGGATCGCTCGTGTCACGCATGCTCACCAAGCCGATTCATCGCATCACCAGTACCGCAAAGCAAATCCGTGACGGCGACCTGTCGGCTCGCACGGGACTGCGCGGTGATGACGAGATCGATCAGCTGGGAGAGACCTTCGACGAGATGGCCACCTCACTCGAGAAAGATATGAAGCACGAGAAGCGCCTGACCTCTGATGTTGCCCACGAGCTGCGCACGCCGCTCATGGCCATGCTTGCAACGGTCGAGGCCATGCAAGACGGTGTGTATCCCACCGACGACGAACACCTGGAGACGGTCGCTTCCGAGACGCGTCGCCTGGCTCGTCTGGTGCAGCAGATGCTCGACCTGTCGCGCATGGAAAACAGCACGGCTCCGCTCAACCTTGAGCCGGTGGACATGGTTCCTTTCGTGCGTTCCATCGTCAATGCCCAGGAGCGCCTGTTTGTCGACCGCGATCTGCGCCTGCGTTTTGCGGACGAGACCCAGGGTCACGACGATGTCGTCGAGGCCGATCCCGACATGATCACGCAATGTGTTATCAACCTCATGAGCAACGCCATGCGCTATACCCCCGAGGGGGGTTGGGTCGTGGTGTCGGTGCTCAGCGACCGCAAGCACGTCGATATCGCGGTTTCGGATACGGGCATCGGTATCGCCAAGGATGATTTGTCGCGCATCTTCGGACGTTTTTGGCGTGCCGACGCCAGTCGCGCCCGCGAGGCGGGTGGCCTGGGCGTGGGCCTCGCCGTGACCAAGCAGATTGTCGAGCGTCATCACGGCTACATATCCGTGGAGTCGGAGCTTGGAAAGGGTACGACTTTTACGATTCATCTGCCTCGCGAGCACACGGCGGACGCGGCATCTACTACAATGGAGCACTAGCTTTTCGCTACTCGGTGAAGGAGGGGTTTCGTCCCTGCCGTTCCGAGTTTGCGAAAACGTGCGGGAAAGAACCCGCATTACTGTCGTATTTTGGTAAGGAGTGACTCACGTGACAACGATGGAGCGTCGTCCGGATTCCCGTGGCAAGGTTCGTGATATCTACGATGCCGGTGAAAACCTGCTGATGGTCGCCACCGACCGCATTTCTGCGTTCGACTTCATTCTTCCCGACGAGATTCCGTTTAAGGGAGAGGTGCTCAACCGCATCTCGGCATTCTGGTTCGATAAGTTTGCCGATATCGTTCCCAATCACCTCGTTTCCATCGATCCGGCGGATTTCCCCGAGGAGTTTGCCGAGTATCGTGACTACCTCGCAGGCCGCGCCATGCTGGTCAAGAAGGCCCAGACGATTCCTATCGAGTGCATCGTCCGCGGCTATCTGACCGGTTCGGGCAAGAAGACCTATGACGAGAACGGCACCGTCTGCGGCATTCAGCTGCCCGAGGGTCTGACCGAGGCCTCCAAGCTTCCCGAGCCGCTGTTCACGCCGTCCACGAAGGCCGAGATCGGCGACCACGACGAGAACATTTCGTTCGAGCGTTGCTGCGAGATCGTGGGTGAGGACATCGCCGCGCAGATTCGCGACCTGTCCCTCAAGATTTACAAGGCTGCTGCCGAGTATGCAGCGACCCGTGGCATCATCATCGCCGACACCAAGTTCGAGTTCGGTGTCATCGATGGCAAGGTCACGCTGATCGACGAGTGCCTCACGCCCGACTCCAGCCGTTTCTGGCCTGCCGCCAGCTACGAGGAGGGCAAGATTCAGCCCAGCTACGACAAGCAATTCGTCCGCAATTGGCTCAAGGCCAACTGGGATATGACGGGGGAGACCCCGCACCTGCCCGCCGAGGTCATCGATGGCACGTCCGAGCGCTATCGAGAGGCCTTCCAGATCATCACGGGCTCCCAGTTCACAAGCATGAAGGAGAACGCATAAGTGAGTACCCGTAGCGCCACGAACAAGCGCACGCAATCCCACGAGGTTACCGGGGTTGCGCGCAAGTCCGCCGCATCTGCTAAACCCGCCCGCCAGGCAGCTAGCTCCGTTCGCGTCGTGCCGGCTTCGTCTAAGGCACGCCGCAAAGAGCTCGAGAAGGGCGAAAACCTTGAAGGCCTTTCCAAGGAGGAGAAGCGCGCCCGCAAGGCCAAACAGCGTGCTCACGAGGATCGTATCTACACGGTGTCGAATATTCTCCTCAAGCAGGACGAGGACTACACCAAGCGCCGTCGTATCTGGTGGGCCGTGCTCGCCATCGGCATGGTACTCGTCGTGGCAATTTGGGCTTCGCTCTACTTCGCTCCCGGCGGCACGGTGTCCAGTCCTGTTCAGATGGTCGGCATCGTTTTGTCCTATGTCATCATTCTGGGTGACTTTATCTACGACTTCGTTCGTATTCGTCCCCTGCGCAACATGTACCGCACGCAGGCCGAGGGCATGTCCGAGAACAAGCTCAACGCTCTTATCGAGCGCTCGGCTGCCGAGGAGGACAAGAAGGACTCCAAGAAGAAGTAGCGTTTGTATCCATACTTATCGCTAAGATATAAGGCGCGTCGTTTTTGCGGCGCGCCTTTTTACTGTTCTATATATAGATAGATGGAGTGGCACATGATTCGAGCTGCCCTGACGGTCGAAGAGGCTCTGGAGGGCATGAAGGCCCTGGAGCCCAAGATTAAAAACTATGCGCGCTTGGTTGTCCTCAAGGGCGTAAACGTCAAGCCCGGCCAGGAGGTTGTCGTTCAGTCTCCGGTCGAGTGCGCGCCGTTTGCGCGCGTGGTGGTCGCGGAGGCCTATGCTGCCGGCGCCGGCCACGTGACGGTCATTTGGGCCGATGATGCCGTGACGAGGCTCACGTACGAGCATGTCGAGAAAAGCTATTTTGAGCAGACACCCGAGTGGAAGCGCATGCAGCTGGATTCCTTGGCCCAGGATGGTGCCTGCTTTGTCTTTATCGAGGGTGCGGATCCTGCGGCCCTCAAGGGCATCGATCCAGCCAAGCCGGCCGCGGCATCCAAGGCGAGGAATACGCAGTGCAAAGTTTTCCGCCGTGGGCTGGATTACAACATCAATCCGTGGTGCATCGCCGGCGCTCCGGTCGTGGCTTGGGCGCGCGAGGTGTTCCCGGGAGACGCCGATGAGGTTGCAATCTATAAGCTGTGGAATGCGATTCTGCACACCGCTCGCGCCGATGGCCAGGACCCAGAGAGTGACTGGGAACTCCATGACGCCGCATTCGAAAAGAACTTGCGTTTCCTGAACGACAATCGTTTCGACTACCTGCATTACACCGCGGCAAATGGAACCGATCTGACGATTGGTATGACGAAAGGTCACGAGTGGGCCGGCGGCAAGGGCAAGACGCCCGATGGGCACCCCTTCTTCCCCAACATTCCCACCGAGGAAGTCTTCACTTCGCCCGATCGCATGCGCGCCGACGGTATCGTGTACTCGGCCATGCCGCTCATCCACCACGGCAATAAAGTCGACGATTTTTGGATTAAGTTCGAGGGCGGCCGCGTGGTGGGCTACGACGCCCGCGTGGGCAAGGCAACGCTCGCAAGTATCATCGATACTGACGAGGGCGCTGCTCACCTGGGAGAGGTCGCGCTCATTTCCAAGAACACGCCGATCCGCGAAAGTGGTGTTCTGTTCTACGATACGCTCTATGACGAGAACGCTAGCTGCCATCTCGCGCTAGGTGTCGGTTTCCCCGAATGTATCGAGGGTGGGTATGACATGTCCAAGGAGGAGCTCCTGGAGCATGGCGTTAACGTCTCGAGCACGCACGTCGATTTTATGATCGGCACGGACGACATCGATATTACGGGCATTACGCCTGATGGACGTGAAGTTGTGATTTTCCAGAACGGCCAATGGAGTTGGGAATAGTCCCAGACCGTGGTACAATGCCACCCGCGGGCCGTTAGCTCAGCTGGCAGAGCAGGGGACTTTTAATCCCAAGGTCCAGGGTTCGAACCCCTGACGGCCCACCCAAGATTGTTGAGACGGTCAACTCCGGTTGGCCGTCTTTTTTGTCGCCCTTTCATGGGTTCGAACCCGTCGGAGCGCGGAGCTGAGTAAACGCGTGAGCGTTTGCCAGCGCAGCGCGCAAGGCGCGAAAGCGCCGCAGCGGCCGCCTGCGAAGCAGGCTGAACCCCTGACGGCCCACCCAAAGAAAGGAAAAAGAAATGAAAACAGATAGATACGGAATTAGCGGCAGTACATTAAAGATAATAGCGGCCATCTCGATGGTTCTCGATCATGTAAGCAGGATCGTCCTGACCAATGGAATCATGACTCACGCATCGTACAATCAGATATCAGACGAACAGTGGGCGATTCTAAGCGAGGCTTCGGATGTGCTTCATGTTCTTGGCAGAATTGCATTTCCCTTATTTTGCTTTTTGATAGTTGAGGGATTTTTGCATACTCATGACATAAAGAAGTACCTGCGAAATATGCTTGTCTTCGCAATCATTGCGGAGCCCATATACGATTTCGTTCAAACCGGGCAGCTATTTGACCTTCGGCAACAGAATGTTATGTATGAGCTCCTGCTTTCCTTGGTCTTTTTGATTATTCTGGAAAAGATACAAAGTCTTTCAAAATGGAAGAGGCACATTGCAGAAATTGCTCATATTGTTTTGACAGCACTGGCAGCTGAATACACTAAGCTGGATGGCGGTGCGTATGGCATTCTGCTTGTGGCTGCATTCTATTTATTCCACGACAGCAAAGCTAAGATGTTCTTTGCTGCAGTATGTGCAGTGCTCCTTTCGTCATGCCATATAATTGGCGGCGGATTTGAGTTCACTACAGCTAATATTTTTAATCCTGATGTTGCTGCCGCGATAATTTCGTTGTTGCTTATCAATCTTTATAATGGCAAGCGAGGGCTGAAGCTGAAATATTTCTTCTACATTTTCTATCCGGCACATCTTGCTCTGCTTTATGGTGTCTCGCTTATTGTTTTGAACTGTCTTTAAAAACTCTCAAACAAGTCTCTGAAAGCAGAAACAAATTGACCCTAAGACTGCTTGTGAATTTCCGGAAGACCTGAGAGATGCGAGGATAGGCAACGAGGGCTGCAGAGAGATGCTTCTCAGTTCTCTGGCGGATCGCATGAATCTGTATGAGGATCACTTCCACACACTCATTGATAACAGTGATAAACACGGCAGATCCTCAAAACATGAGACTGCGAAGGTCGAAAGATGCTTCGAAAGCATGAATGGCAGCGAGAAAACGAGTTCGGAAGCACCCTCTGGATGCTCCAGCATAGAATAGAAAGCGGTCAACTTCGGTTGGCCGTCTTTTTTGTTGCCGGTGCACGGGTTCGAACCCGTATCTATCTATATATAAGAACGCTTGGCGAATAAAACCCGCCTTTTACCGATGGGAAACAAATAGCTGATGCCTTTGGAGTAAAGTAGCGCTCCAGAGATGACCGATGTCTCAATACTCATAAAACAGCTGGTCATCGCCAATATCAGAAGCCAATGCTTCAGTTTTAACCCCAGTGATGCGACTGAGGGACCTATTCATTTGTGAACAAAATATGGAGTGCGCGATTCCCGCCCACGGCGCCCCTCCGGTCTGGCAATATATCTCCT
>URZR01000048.1 GCA_900552425.1 uncultured Collinsella sp.
GTTGTTTCGGGCGGCGCGGTCGGTTGTGACCAGGCCTCAGGTTGGGCTGCGGTCAACGCCGGCGGCAAACACGTCGTGGTGCTGGGGACGGGTGCCGACGTGGTCTACCCGCGTTCGAGTGCGGGGCTTATTACGCGCACGCTCGATACGGGTGGCGCGGTCGTGTCGATATCCCCGTGGGGCATGGGTCCGCGCAAGTTTTCCTTTCCACGCCGCAATCGCGTGATCGCGGCCCTGTCGCAAGCCCTCTTTGTTTCCGAGGCGGGTATGCCTTCCGGGACGTTTTCTACAGCCGAGGCTGCTATGGATTTGGGGCGCGAACTTCTTGCCGTGCCGGGGTCGATCCTATCGCCCGAGTCGCGTGGCACGAATTACCTCATTGCGAACGGTGCCTGCTGCATCATCGACGAGGAATCTATCGAGATGGCTATCTCACGTATCTACGGCACCCTGCGCTACTCGCGCCCTGATGCTCCCGGCATTGCCGACCTGGATCCAACACAGGAGACCGTGATGCATGCGCTCATCGCCTCTCCGCTCAAGGTCGACGACATTGCGGCGCTCGTCTCGCTCGATGCTGTCGGCGTACTTAAGCTCCTGGGTTCGCTTGAGCTCGAGGGTCTTATCGAGCGCATGATGGATGGAAGGTATGCGCCCTCCAAGTTTGCCCTTCACGCCCAGACGCCCTTCGGTCACAATGGAAAACGTGTCAATTAGAAAGGTGTTTGCAGATGCTGTTTGATCAGGTGACGGTTATCGGTGGCGGTCTGGCGGGTTCGGAGTGCGCGATTCAGCTTGCAGATCGCGGGTTCGCCGTAAAGCTGTGCGAGATGCGCCCCCAGGTTAGCTCCCCGGCCCACCATACCGATCACCTGGCAGAGCTCGTCTGCTCCAATTCGTTTAAGTCGACCCGTCCAGATTCCGCTGCTGGCCTACTAAAAGCCGAGCTCCAGCGCATGGGTTCAGTCCTGCTCGATTGCGCCCATCGCGCCGCTGTTCCCGCCGGTGGTGCCTTGGCGGTCGACCGCGTCAAGTTTTCCGAGTTTGTCGAGGCCGAGGTTGCCGCCCGTCCCAATATCGAGATCATTCACGGCGAGGTCACGCAGATTCCCGAGGGTCACGTGGTCATTGCCGCCGGCCCCTTGTGCTCGCCGGCGCTGAGCGAAGAGGTCATGAAGCTCGTCGGTGGCGACGCCCTTGCGTTCTTCGATGCCGCGGCGCCGATCGTCGATGCCTCCACGCTCGATATGGACGTGCTGTTCTCGCAGTCGCGCTACGAGGAGCAGGGGAGCGGCGACTATCTCAACGCTCCGCTCAATAAGGAGGAGTACGAGGCCTTTATCGAGGCGCTTACCACGGCCGACCGCGTGGTGCTCAAGGATTTTGAGGGCGGCGATCTGTTCCAGGCCTGCCAGCCTGCCGAGGAGGTTGCACGCACCGGCAAGGACGCCATTCGCTTTGGCGCCATGAAGCCCGTCGGCCTCACCGACCCGCGTACCGGACGTCGCCCCTGGGCGGCGATTCAGCTGCGTGCCGAGAACAAGGAGAAGACCGCTTATAATCTGGTGGGCTTCCAGACCAACCTGACCTTTGGCGAGCAGAAGCGCGTCTTCCATATGGTGCCGGGCCTGGAGAACGCTGAGTTCTTCCGCTACGGTGTCATGCACCGTAATACCTTTGTCGACGCCCCGCACGTCCTCGATGGCACCTTTGCCGTGCCCGGTACCGGCGTGCGCCTGGCCGGTCAGATCACCGGCACCGAGGGGTACATGGAAGCCGTGGCGACCGGTCTGCTCGCGGCGCTCAACACCTATGCCGAGGCTATCGGTGCCGCGGGCGTCGAGTTGCCCCGCGTGGGCGCCCTGGGCGCGCTCGTGGGCTATGCGACCGATCCTGCCACCGTGGGCTACCAGCCCATGCATGTCAACTTTGGCCTGGTGCCGCCACTCGAGGATGGTAAGCGCCGCAGCAAACGCGACCGCTACCAGGCTTATGCGGATCGCGCCCTCGAGGCCCTTGATGCCTATCTGGCCACTCGCCCCGATCTGTTTGGAGGCGACCGGTCATAGCTTTTGACCTGTACGACACCGTCGACTCGTTTATCGCCTATATCGCACGTGTTGAGGGACTTTCTCCCAACACGGTGACTGCCTATGGCTCGAGGCTGGAGCGCTTTGCTGCCTGGTGCGAGCGCGTGGATATCGATGCTTTCTCTGCCGACGTGCGCACCATTCGTCGCTATCTTGCCGAGCTCTCGCGTGAGCAGGTGGCTCCCCGAACGCTTGCGGCGCACCTGTCGGCTATCCGTTCTCTCTATCGCTGGATGGCTGCCGAGGGGGTCGTGGAGGGCGATGCGGTCTCGGCAATTTCCTCGCCCAAGCTCCCGCGCGATCTGCCCGGTGTGCTGACGAACCAACA
This sequence comes from uncultured Collinsella sp., assembly GCA_900552425.1. Classification (GTDB taxonomy): domain Bacteria; phylum Actinomycetota; class Coriobacteriia; order Coriobacteriales; family Coriobacteriaceae; genus Collinsella. The sequence goes on from URZR01000048.1 coordinate 2,419, forward strand.
GGTGGAGGCGCTCCTCAAAGCCCCCGATACCTCAACTCCCGCGGGACTGCGCGATGCGGCGATGCTCGAGCTGCTCTATGCCTCGGGTGCTCGTATCTCTGAGCTCGCAGCACTCAATGTGGAGTCCATCGCTTGGTCCGAACGCACGCTGCGCCTGTGGGGCAAGGGGAGCAAAGAACGTATCGTCCCTCTGTATCGTCGTGCGCTCGAGGCGACGCGCCTCTATATTGAGGAGGGGAGGCCGGAGTTGCTTGCTCGGGCAAAGCGCCGTGACCTCGCTACCGGGCCGCATCCGCTGCTTATATCGGCGCGCGGCAATCGCATGAGCGCCGCCATGCTCCGGCGGCGGTTCCATACGCTGGCGACGCTCGCCGGCATTCCGGCCGACATCGCCCCGCATGCGATGCGCCATACCTTTGCGACCGACTTGCTCGAGGGCGGTGCGGACCTGCGCTCGGTTCAAGAGCTGCTGGGTCATGCGAGCTTGTCCACGACGCAGATCTACACGCATCTCACGCCCGATCGGCTCAAACGCGCCGTGGCTCAAGCCCATCCCCGAGGCGAATAGTGGCTGGGACGTCCCGCGCCGCACTCAGGTGTGTGGTTTTGATTGCGGGTTGGCAGGAAGATGCATTCCTGCTATCATTCATCGGGTTGCTTCACGGCAACAGGTTTTTATCACGCACGCGCGGCTACTTCATACCGTGGTGCCCGGGCTTTGGTAGCACATGTCCGGGTTGGTTTTGGAGGATGACCCCGCGCGGAGGCAAACCACAGGAGGTTTAACATGGCTACCAAGATTAATATCCGCACCCTGCTCGAGGCCGGCTGCCACTTCGGTCACCAGACCCGTCGCTGGAACCCCAAGATGAAGCCGTTCATCTTCGGTGAGCGCAACGGCATCTACATCCTCGACCTCAAGCAGACCATCCTCGACGCTGACCAGGCCTACACCTTCGTCAAGAACGTCGCCAAGGGTGGCAACGTGCTGTTCGTCGGCACCAAGAAGCAGGCTCAGGAGGCCGTCAAGAACGCTGCTGAGCGCGCCAACATGCCCTACATCAACCAGCGTTGGCTCGGCGGTATGCTGACCAACTTCGTCACCATCCGCTCTCGCATCAACCGCATGGAGGAGCTCGAGGCCATGGTCGAGGACGGCCGCATGGCTGTTCTGCCCAAGAAGGAGCAGGCTGTTCTCGGCAAGGAGCTCACCAAGCTCCAGACCAACCTCGGTGGCGCCCGCGACATGAAGGGTTTGCCCCAGGCTCTCTTCGTCATCGACACCAAGCGCGAGGAGAACGCCATCAAGGAGGCCCAGCGCCTGAACATCCCCGTCGTCGCTCTGATCGACACCAACTCCGATCCTGACGAGGTCGAGTACGGCATCCCCTGCAACGATGACGCTATCTCCGCTGTCACCCTTATGTGCGAGCTCATGGCTGACGCCTGCCTCGCTGGCTCCGGCAAGGAGCAGGTCTCCGAGGCCGAGATGGCCGCTGAGCCCAAGGCCGAGTAAATCAGTCTTAGTTAATTCTTTTTCATCTCTTTGAAAGGAACCACAATGGCCCAGATTACCGCCGCTATGGTCAAGCAGCTCCGCGAGATGACCGACTCCCCGATGATGGAGTGCAAGAAGGCTCTCGTCGAGGCAGACGGCGACATGGACGCCGCTGTCGACGTTCTGCGTAAGAACGGCCTTGCCAAGGCTGCCAAGAAGGCTGGCCGTGAGACCAACGAGGGCGCTGTCGCCGCGTTCGTCTCCGAGGATGGCAAGACCGGCGCTCTGCTCGAGCTTTCCTGCGAGACCGACTTCGTTGGCTCCAACGCCAAGTTCACCGGCTTTGCTTCCAAGGTCGCCGAGGTTGTCGCTACCACCGAGCCTGCTGACGTCGACGCTCTGCTCGAGAAGCCGATGGGCGAGGAGACCGTTTCCTCCGAGCTCACCGAGATGATTCACATCATGGGCGAGAACATGAAGATTTCCCGTTTCGCCGCCCGCAAGGCCGAGAACGGCGCGCTCGCTTCTTACATCCACATGGGTGGTAAGATCGGCGTCCTCGTCGAGTTCGCCTTCGAGAAGGCCGAGACCGCTCAGGCTGAGTCCTTCAAGACCTTTGCTCACGACGTTGCCCTTCAGGTTGCCGCCGTTGCCCCGATCTGCGCTACCCGCGATCAGGTTCCGGCCGAGACCGTCGAGCACGAGAAGCAGATCTACATGGCCCAGGCTGCCGAGTCCGGCAAGCCCGAGGCTATCCAGGAGAAGATGGCTGTTGGCCGTCTGGAGAAGTTCTACAAGCAGTCCGTGCTCACCGAGCAGGAGTTCATCAAGGACAGCTCCCTCACCATCAAGAAGTACGCTGAGCAGGTCTCCAAGGAGCTCGGCGACACCATTACCGTCGTTGCCTTTGACCGTCTGGTCCGTGGCGAGTAAATAAGCTCTTGTAGCTGGTAATGAGCAGGCTGTGGGTTTTACTCACAGCCTGCTTTTTCATGGCTCTTCTTAGAGCCTTTGATAGAATGTTGAGAGTTCAATCTAAAGGAGGATCGCTTTGTCCGACATCCGATATAAACGCGTGCTTCTTAAGCTTTCCGGCGAAGCACTGATGGGCGACGGCCACTATGGCATCGACCCCAAGGTTACCGACCATCTTGCCAAACAGGTCAAGGAGCTGCTCGCCGTTGGCCATGAGGTCGGCGTCGTTGTCGGCGGCGGCAATATTTTCCGCGGCATGGCCGGCGCCGCCGGTGGCATGGAGCGTGCTCAGGCCGACTACATGGGCATGCTGGCAACCGTTATGAACGCGCTCGCCCTGCAGGATGCCTTCGAGCACAACGATGTTCCCTGCCGCGTGATGAGCGCTATCCAGATGAACGAGATCTGCGAGCCCTATATTCGCCGTCGCGCCATCAACCACCTTTCCAAGGGCAACGTCGTTATTTTTGCCGCCGGTTCGGGCAATCCGTACTTTACGACCGACACCGCCGCGGCTCTTCGTGCGTGCGAGATCGGCGCCGAGATTCTGATTAAAGCCACCAAGGTTGACGGCATCTACGACAAGGATCCCGTCAAGTGCGCCGATGCCGTCCGTTTTGACAAGATTACCTATCACGAGGTTCTCGTCCGCGGTCTGCAGGTTATGGATTCCACGGCTACGGCACTGTGCCAGGATAACCGTATGCCGATTTTGGTCCTCAACATCGATGGCGAGGACACCGTCAAGCGCGCGCTTTCGGGTGAGCCCGTCGGCACGCTCGTCTATCAGGAGGATTAAGCATGGCAGAGAACATCACCGCCCATATGGACAAGTCGCTCGAGTCCCTCAAGCATAACTTCTCCAAGGTTCGTACCGGCCGCGCCAATGCCAACATTCTGTCCGACATCACCGTCGATTATTACGGTGTTCCCACGCCGGTCACGCAGGTTGCCGCCGTCAAGACCCCCGAGGCCCACATGCTGCTCATCGAGCCGTGGGACAAGGCGCTTATCAACGCTATCGTCAAGGCCATCGGCGCTTCCGATCTGGGTATTACCCCCAACTCCGATGGCACCGTCGTTCGTCTGCCGTTCCCGGCTCCCACCGAGGAGCGCCGTCGCGAGCTCGTCAAGGAGTGCCGCGAGTACGCCGAGCAGGCCAAGGTGTCTATCCGTAACATCCGTCGCGACTTCAACAACAAGCTCGAGCGCGATGAGGAGCTCACCGAGGACGATGTCCGTCGCGAGCAGGCCAAGGTCCAGAAGCACACCGATGAGTATGTCGCCAAGGTCGAGGAGCTTCTGAAGGAAAAAGAAGCCGAGGTCATGGAGATCTAAGGTGCAATACGACGAGCATAAACTGGTCGAGTACTTTGCCGACGCCCCTGCGGGCGTCGGTTTTTCCGACCTTGACCTCAATAACATTCCGCACCATATCTCGTGCATCATGGACGGCAACGGTCGTTGGGCCACGTCGCGCGGTCTTGCACGCACTGAGGGCCACAAGGCGGGTATCGTCTCCCTTCGCGAGATTATTACTGCCTGCGTGCGTCTGGGCGTCGACGTGCTTTCTGCCTATGCGTTTTCTACCGAAAACTGGAACCGCCCGCAGCATGAGGTCAACGTCTTGATGCATCTGTTTGCCAAGACGTTTATCGACGAGCTACCGCTTTTGAAGCGCGAAAACGTGCGCGTTGTCTTTTTGGGTGACATTTCCGCGCTGCCCAAGAAGACCCGCGACGTTTTTGAACGCGGTCTTGCCGAGTGCGCCGATCACACCGGTATGACGCTGGCGCTTGCCGTCAACTACGGCGCGCGTGCCGAGATTACCCGCGCTGTCCGTCAGATCGCACTCGACGCTGCCGCCGGTAAGATCGATCCTGGCGCAATTGATGACGACATGGTTGCTTCCCACCTCTATACTGCCGGTCTTCCCGATCCTGAGCTTGTGATTCGCACTTCTGGTGAGCTGCGCCTTTCGAACTATCTGCTGTGGCAGGTGGCTTATTCCGAATTCTACGTCACCGATACCTATTGGCCCGACTTTGATCGTTGGGGCCTTGTCGACGCCATTTTGGCCTATCAGGGCCGTGACCGTAGGTTTGGTGGTCTGAGCAAGACCGAGGAGGCTTAATCGTGTCCGATCGTCCCAAGGCATCTGCTCCCAAGACGCCTGCGCGCAAAGCTGGCACTGCCGGAGCGCCTGCAGCGAAGAGTGGCACCGGTTCGTGGCTGGCGGGCTTTATTACCCGTGCCGCCGCCGGTATCGTCTACGCCGTTGTCTTTATCCTGTGCCTGGTTTTGGGTATCGTGCCCACGGCCATCTTTATTTCCGTCATGAGCGGTCTGTGCTGCTATGAGTTTTTCCGTATGACAAGGCTCGATGGCAAGATGGCTAACGAGCGCATGGGTATCGCTGCCGCCGTACTCTTTCCGCTGTCGGCGTTGGGCGATTCGATGTTGCTGAATGCCCTGCTTTTTGCCCTGATGCTCGCTGTGGGCATTTGGTATGTCTGGTCGCCGCGTACCCGCATCTCTGATGTGGCCGTGACGCTCATGGGTCCAATCTACACTGGCTTTATGCTGTCGGCTATCGTGCTGCTGCGCGATGCCGTGCCCGGTTTTGCCGGCGCCCTGCTTTCGGTGGGCGTTTGCGCGTCCCTTTGGGTCTCCGATTCGTTTGCCTACATCGTGGGCAGTCGTATCGGCAAGCACAAGATGGTTCCCAAGATCTCACCCAAAAAGAGCTGGGAGGGGTTTGTCGGCGGCATCCTGGGCTCGGTTTTGATTTGGCTCATCCTGTGGGCGACGCACTTCTACAAGCTCAGCCTGCCCTATGCGCTGCTGTGCGGCGTGGTCGTGTCCGTCCTGGGCGTTATCGGCGACCTCATCGAGTCACGCATCAAGCGTGGCGTGGGCGTCAAGGATTCCGGCAACCTTATCCCGGGCCATGGCGGCATGCTCGACCGTAGCGACTCGCTTATCTTTGGCTGCATTACCGCGCAGCTGCTTTTGATGATCGGAGGCGTGCTGTAATGTCATTCCAGACGACGTATGGCCCCGATGGACGCCTCCGTGTTGCCATCCTGGGTTGTACGGGCTCTATCGGCACCCAGGCACTCGATGTGTGCCGTCAGCATGCCGATCGACTACAGGTGACGGCGCTGTCCGTTAATTCCAGCACCTCGGATCTCGTTGCCGCTGCCCGCGAGTTCTCGGTTCCGGCGGTTGCCGTGGCCGATGTCGCTCATGGCGATGACGCCGTGCTGCAGGAGTTGCCCGAGGGAACGAAGCTCGGCGTTGGTGCGCAGGCGGTTTGCGAGCTCGCACGTCGCGATGATGTCGACTGCGTGCTTGTCGCTATTGTGGGCGCCGCCGGTCTCGAGGCGAGCCATGCGGCCTTGACCTCGAATAAGCGTCTTGCCCTTGCCAACAAGGAGTCCCTCGTCGTCGGTGGCGACTTGCTTATGCCGTTGGCGCAACCGGGCCAGCTTATTCCAGTCGACTCTGAGCACTCTGCCATCTTCCAGTGCTATCTGGGGGAGAACCCGCGCGAGGCCCACTGCATTTGGCTCACCTGCTCGGGCGGTCCGTTCTTTGGCCGTACGCGCGACGAGCTCGATCGCGTGACGCGTGCCGATGCCCTCGCACATCCCACGTGGGCCATGGGTGCCAAGATCACCATCGACTCCGCCACCCTCATGAACAAGGGCCTGGAGCGCATTGAGGCCATGCATCTGTTTAACTGCGACCTCGATTTCATTAACGTGGTCGTGCAGCGTCAGTCTAAGATTCACTCTATGGTCGAGTTCGCCGACGGCTCCGTGATGGCGCATCTCGGTGCATCCGACATGCGTATTCCCATCCAGTTCGCGTTCTCGTATCCCGAGCGTTGGGATACCCCGGCGCCTCGTATCGATTTCCGCGAGCTGGGGCAGCTCACGTTTGATGCTGCCGACATGGATACCTTCCGCTGTCTGGCACTGGCCGAGCGTGCCGGCAAGACGGGTGGCACCATGCCGTGCGTGCTCAATGCCGCCAACGAGGTTGCCGTCGATGCCTTCCTGCACGATGGCTGCAGCTTTACCGATATCGATCGCATTGTGGAATCCTGCATGGATGCCCACGATATGCAGGTGGTCGATTCGTTTGAGCAGCTTCGCGACATCGATGCGTGGGCGCGTGAAAAGGCTGCGCAGGTGCTCGCCGCAACCCGTTCCTAACCCATAAGGATTGCTTTTTCGTTTTATGGATACTGTTCTGAGCGTTCTCTCATCGGTCTTTTGGGGCCTGCTGATGCTTTCCGTCCTCGTGTTTTTGCACGACGGCGGCCACTTTTTGGCGGCGCGTGCCTGCGGCGTCCGTGTGACCGAGTTCTTTTTGGGTCTGCCGTGCCGCTTTGACATCCATTACACGTCGCGTCGCATTGGAACCAAGTTTGGCGTGACCCCGCTGCTGCTGGGTGGCTACGCTGCCATCTGCGGTATGGATCCGACCGATGTTTCGTGTGCCGATCGCGTGCTCGCGGCCATCTATCGCCACGGCCGGGTGACGGTGGCCGATCTTGCCGTCGAGCTCGAGCTGTCCGAGGAGGATGTGCTCGAGGCCTGTGCTTTGCTGTTGGGCTGGGGCTCTATCGCTCCCTGGTATGAAGAAGGGGAAAAGCCTTCGCCCAGCTACTATCCCACCAAGTACCAGACTCTGCCGCGTGACGCGGCGGGTTATACCACCTTTGACGGCCGTCGGTTCGATCGCGGGCATGCGACTGCCGAGGGCGATGTATGGGAACTGCCGTGCGACGAGGCCGAATTCCTTGCGCGCGAGCGCTCGCACACCTATTTGGGCCAGGGCTTTGTCAAGCGTGCCTTTATGCTGCTTGCGGGCATTATCGTCAATATCCTGACGGGTTTTTTGCTCCTTATGAGCATCTATTCCATCGCAGGTGTCACCGTGCCGGTGGATACCAATGTGATTGGCCAGGTTGACGAAGGCTCGATTGCCGCCTCGGCGGGAATCGAGGGCGGCGACGCGATTCTTTCGGTCGACGGAGTATCGTGCTCTACCTGGATGGACGTTTACGATGCCATCGGCAAGGCTGCCGGTAAGGACGATATCGCCATTGAGTACGAGCGTGACGGCAAGCAGCATTCGACCACGGTTGCGCTCAAAGAGGACGATCGCCTAGGTGTGTATGCCTCTACGCAGGTGGTCCGTTTAGACCCCATCACGTCGGCTCGCCTGTCGTTCTCTTACGTCGTGCAGACAGCGGAGGGCGTGATGCGCCTGCTCCAGCCGCAGCATACGATGGAGATTCTCGATCAGTCCTCTTCGATCGTGGGTATTAGCGTTATGTCCTCACAGGCTGCTGCTGCCGGCCCTGCCACGTTCCTTTCGTTTGCCGCCCTCATTTCATTCTCGCTTGGCTTTATGAACCTGCTGCCCATCCCGCCGCTCGACGGCGGCCGCTTCGTCATCGAGGTGTTCCAGAAGATCTCGCGCAAGGTCGTGACCATGCG
>URZR01000049.1 GCA_900552425.1 uncultured Collinsella sp.
GCGCAGGCCTCTTCCAGGATGGCCCGTCGGGCCTCCGGGGAAATGGGCCGGTCCAGAAAGGCCCGCACCGACTTGCGGGCGTGGAGCTGGGACAGAACTTCGTTCATAAAAATCCCTCCTAGGATGTGATGGTGTGAAAGAGATGCAGTTTACCGTGGAGCGGGGCGGCCCGCTGCTGCCCTTCCTGCTGGAGCACGTGAAGGGGAGCCGCAACCATGTCAAGTCGCTGCTCGCCCGGGGACAGGTGCAGGTGGACGGGACGGCCGTCCGCCGCCAGCACCACGCGCGCCGTCTTGGTGGCGACAAGCGTCTGGAAGCCGACGATGTTGAGCAGCGCCGTTTCGAGCAGCTGGCACTCCAGCGCGGGACCGGTGACGCGAACCATGGGTTCGCGCGGAAAGACGAGCTCGCCCTCGGGGACGGCGTCGATGTTTACATGTGCACGAAAATCGCGCAGGTAGTCGAGGAATGCAGGCTTGAACATCGCGCCGCCGGCCGGGGCCTGGAGCGAGGCGAGGTAGTCGATGTCCTCGGGCGTAAAGCGCAGATTCTCGACCAGCTCGGGCAGTTCGGCGGTGCCGCACATGACGGCATAGGCGCTGCCAAAAGGATGGTCGCGGTAAAACGCGGTAAAACAACCCTGCTCATTGGCCTTGCCGCTCTCCCACAGGCCCTGGGCCATAGTGAGCTCGTACAGATCGGTGAGCATTGCAATGTCGGTGGGATGCGAGATGTCGGTCAAAGCCATGGGGCGACCTTTCGGATGCGTTGTGCAGAGGTTGAGGGTTGGAAAAGGGCAGAGTGTTCGGGCATGGCACCCAGCGCGAATGGGCTAGAGCAGGCCCATGCTGGTCAGGATCGTGTAGCCCATAAAGATGACAAACGCGATGAGGGCAAGAACAATGATGATTTTTTGAGCCGGCGCCATGCCAGGGATCTCGTTCTCGCCCGTAGGCTCCTTGGAGGTAACCATGCGCTGGGCAAAGGTCATCTCGTCACGGCTCGGCTTGGGCTCGACGGACTTGGAACGAGCGACCTTTTTAGGCTGAGGTTTAGGTGCGGTGGGCGCGGGCTTCGCGGCGGCGGGCTTGGGCGCGGGGGCGACGTTCGCGGCGGCCTCCTCGGCCTTCGCACGCTCGGCACGCAGGGCGGCCAGCTCCTCACGCTCGCGGCGTGCCTCTTCCTGGGCCTCGCGACGAGCTTTCTCGGCGCGGAGCTCTTCCAACTCGGCGCGTTCCTCGGCAGACAGTGGTTGGGACTCAAGCTTGGCCATGGTACAGCCCTTTCTTTTAAAAAAAGCCGCCGACACAATGTCAGCGGCTTATCAAATCCAAGGGTGGAGACGAAGGGAGTCGAACCCTCGGCCTCTGCCATGCGACGGCAGCGCTCTCCCAACTGAGCTACGTCCCCAAGACAAGTTGATATTTTACCTACGGCTCGCCAACTGTCAACGCCCAATACCCAGTCTTTTTGGGACGCGGCTATTTTGACAACTTTTCGAGCAGGCGATCCTCTCGATGATTTTTTAATCCCCGTCCCAGAAAAAACATCGGCGAGCGCACTACTTTGCGCTGGTGAGGACGCCGGTGGTGTCGAACGCCGGGGTGAAGCTCTCGTCTACCGCTCCGCCTTCTTGCCAAAACATCGTCGTAAAGCCCAGGTCGTCGGCATGGTCGAGCACCTGCTCGTACTCCTCGCGCGTCACGGCGCGCGCCAGGTCGCCGCCTTGTTCGCGCATGAGGGCATTGGGCGTGTACTGGTTCATGACCGAGATCGGCACGTCGCCCACCGTCTGCCACACCAGGTCCAACACGCGGCACGAATCGTCCGCATGCCCCGGCAGCACCAGATGACGCACGATTATGCCGCGCTTCATGAGCCCGTCCCCGTCTACCAGCTCTCCCCCGCGGCGCTCAATTTCGCGCGCCATCTGGGCCAGACCCGACACAGCCACGCGCGGGTAGTCCTTAATATGAGAGAGTGACTGCGCAAGCGCCGCATTGGCATACTTAAAGTCGGTAAGCCACACGTCGACCAAATCGCCGAGCGCCGCCACGGCACTCGCACGCTCATAACCGCTCGTGTTGTAGACGATTGGAATGACCAGTCCGCGCTCCCGAGCTGCGGCAATCGCGGCCGGCAGCAGGTGAGCATAATGCGTCGCCGTCACCAGATTGATGTTATTGGCACCTTGGTCCTGCAGCTCCAGCATAATCTCGACCAGGCGCTCGGGCGAAATCTCAAGCCCGAAATTGCCCGTCGAGATCTCGTGGTTCTGGCAATAGATACATTTGAGCGAGCAGCCGCTAAAGAAGATCGTGCCCGAACCGGCCTCGCCCGAGATAGGCGGCTCCTCCCACATATGGAGCGCCGCGCGGGCCACCTTGAGCGTGTCATCGGCACCGCATACGCCGTGCGCACCCTCGTCGCGCACCGCACCGCAACGGCGCGGACACAAATGGCAGGCGGGCGAAAAAAGTTCGGTCAACGGCGTCGGCATAAAAACATGCTCCAAAACAACGATTCAGCAGCTCAAACGTTAAGGGACCAACCGCACAGACGGCTCGAGCCCAAGGCGCCGTAATCGTCCGACACGATTTTTGTAATGTCAAGACTGGAATCGATAAAGTGCCGCTTTATGATGTAGGTATTCCGCCCCCCGCGGAGCAACTGGGTGAACCGTCGCGTTTATTTAGGGAGCCCACACAGTCGTACCTAGTACAGGTATCCTTCGTTGTTAAGGACGCTGGAACAGTCGATGAGGGCACCCACCTGTTTTAGGTGGGTTCATTTTCGTAACGTGGGGGGTGGTTTTCATTTGCCGAAAACCACCATTACAGCCCATATGGATCCCCGCCGGCATCCCGACAAGCTATCGACAATACCCTAATATCTGGTAAGCGCGTGATTATCGCTGCGTGCAATTCCATGCACCCCCCTTGGTCGAGTATCATGGTTCGGCTATGCCCTTTGCGCTTAGCAACCTTTGACCTTTTCCTTCGACGCTTGGCGGTTTTTAGATTCATGGCTTCATCCCCGAGCTACATACCGTATCTATGCGTGGCAGCGGCGGCCTTTATCACGACCTTCCTCACGGTGCCCCTGGTCAAGCGCTTGGCAATTAAGCTCGACGCCGTCGACTATCCTTCTAAGCGCCGCATCAACACCAAGCCCATCCCGCGTTTGGGCGGAACGGCGGTGTTTTTGGGCCTGGTCGTTGCCTGTATTGTGCAAATCCTAGGCACCTGGCACCTAGGCTGGCCGCCCGTCCTGGTGCCGCACCCGCGCCTTCACATTAGCTATCCCATGCTGGCGCTCTCCTTTACCGTCATCTTTGCGACCGGCGCTATCGACGACGTCTTCCAGCTCAAGCCCAAGCAAAAGCTGGCCGGACAGGTCCTCGCCGCGCTTATCGCCTGTATCGGCGGCCTACGGATCGGCGTCATCGTCAACCCGTTTGCCCCCGGCGAGATCATGCTCGGATGGCTCGCCTACCCCATCACCGTGATCTATCTGGTGGCATTCACCAACATCATTAACCTCATCGACGGCCTCGACGGCTTGGCCACGGGCATCTGCGGCATCGCGTCGTTCACCATGTTTTCGATGGCCGTTCTCTCGGGCCGCATCGACGCCGCCGCGCTCTCCATTGCGCTCTTTGGCGCTTGCCTGGCCTTTTTGCGCTACAACTTCAACCCCGCAAGCATCTTCTTGGGCGACTCGGGGTCGTTGCTTCTGGGCTTTGCACTGGGCTCCATCTCGCTGCTCAACGTGAGCCGCACCGCCGCGCTCACCTCGCTTATCATCCCGCTCATCGTTGCCGGCGTGCCCATCATCGACACGTTTAGCGCCATCGTGCGCCGCAAGCGCGCCCACATTAGCATCGGGCAGGCCGACAAGGGCCACATCCACCACCGCCTGATCCAAGAGGGCTACAACCAAAAGCAGGCAGTGCTGCTCATCTACGCCTGGTGCATCATGCTTTCGGCCGGCGCCGCCGCGATTAACCAGGTCGAGGTGCCCATGCGCGTGCTCATCTTTACCGTGCTCGCCATTGGCTCGGCGGCCTTTGCCAAGCATCTGCATCTGTTTGAGCCCGTGCTGCGCCACCATTACAACAAGCGCACGCACGAGGACGAGCTCGTCACCCCCGACGATCCCGCCTTTAAGCAGGAGGAGCAGGCGGCAGAAGAACGCAGGGAGGAGCGCCACCACAGGCGCTAGGGTAAGCTGCCGAGGATGCGTCCAGACGCCGCCGGCCAAACGCGCAGCCACGCCGCGCCCATCGCACAAGCCGCCGCTCTCCCGCCCCTCGCGTACTTACGCCCCGACCCTCCAATAAACGCGTTATCATCTTGACCCATGAACATACGTTAGGAGCAATCATGCCAAACGAGAACAGCTACGAAGTCGCGCTGCAAAAGAGCAACGCCATTCGCGAGGGCCTGGCCAAAACGCCCGAGAAGTTCACCATGCTCACCGGCGACCGCCCCACCGGCCGTCTGCACCTGGGTCACTACTTCGGCACCCTCAAGGGCCGTGTTGAGCTGCAGAACATGGGCGCCAAGACCAACGTGCTCATCGCCGACTACCAAGTCATCACTGACCGCGACACGACCGAGCACATCCAGGACAACGTGTACAACATGGTCATGGACTACCTTGCCTGCGGCATCGACCCCGACAAGACCATGATCTACGCGCACTCCGCCGTGCCCGCCGCCAACCAGCTCATGCTGCCGTTCCTGTCGCTGGTCTCCGAGGCCGAGCTGGCGCGCAACCCCACGGTCAAGGCCGAGATGGAGGCCTCGGGCCACGAGCTCACCGGCCTTCTGCTCACCTACCCGGTGCACCAGGCCTGCGACATCCTGTTCTGCAAGGGCAACGTGGTGCCCGTCGGTCGCGACCAGCTGCCGCACATCGAGCTCACCCGCACCATCGCCCGCCGCTTTAACAACCGTTACGGCAAGGTGTTCCCCGAGGTCGACGCGCTGCTGTCCGAGACCCCGCTGCTGCCCGGCCTGGACGGGCGCAAGATGAGCAAGAGCTACGGCAACGCCATTAACATCTCGATGACCGCCGAGGAGACGGCCAAGCGCATCAAGAAGAGCCAGACCGACTCCGAGCGCATGATCACGTTCGATCCCGAGAATCGCCCCGGCGTGTCCGGCCTGCTTTCAACCGCCGCCATCTGCACCGGCCGTTCCGAGGTCGAGATTGCCGAGGAGATTGGCATGGGCGGCTCCGGCCAGCTCAAGAAGTACGTGACCGAGGCCGTCAACGAGTACTTCGCGCCGATCCGCGAGCGTCGTCAGCGCTATGAGAACGATCTGGACTATGTGAAGGACGTGCTGCACGAGGGCAACCGTCGCGCCAACGAGATTGCCGAGCAGACCCTGGCCGAGGTTCAGGACGCCATGGGCATGGTGTACTAGGCAAAGCGCCTTCGCACAACATAGACGGTGAGGCTGAATCCTCACCGAAACAGGAACAGGCCCGCTGGCAGATAGTTGCCAGCGGGCCTGTTCCCGAAGTACACCGTTGAATCGCACAGAGGGGAGGAATGCGAATCAAACTCAACAGGGCAGGCTTTTTCATCGCCTATTGCCTGCTCCGTTGCTGAAAACAATATAGTTCACCGTGGTTTACTTTGTAGCGTCAATATGTTCCCCCATAGCTTCTCCATAAGTTAGCTCAGGTAAACTAGAACCACCACAAAGGGGACAGGCACCTTTGTGGTGGTTTTAACCACGGCAGAGCCGCTAGAGCCCTGCAGGCCAGCGACAGGCGACCAAGTCGACGTGCATGTCGTCCTTAAACGCCACACCCTCCCCTAGCAAAAGCTCACGTTGAGCATCGGGACCGCCAAAAGCAAAACCATCGCATATGCGGCCATCGGCAAACACCACGCGGTGACAGGGAATCTCGCCGGGGCGCGGATTGCCATGCAGGGCATACCCCACGTACCGCGCACTTCGTGGACGACCGGCAAGCAGCGCCACCTGACCGTAGGTGGCGACCATCCCCTCGGGAATCTGCTCGACCACCTCGTACACCCGATCAAAAAAGCCCTCAGACGCCATTGCTCGCTCCCTTCCACCCGGAATAGCATAAACCACCACAAAGGTGCCCGCCCTTTGTGGTGGTTTTGGCAGGTGGGCTAGTTAACGGGCTGGAAGAAGGCTACGGCTACGGCGCCGGGGCCTACATGGGTGCCGATGGTGGCGCCGATGGTGTGAACGGGCAGTTCGCCCTCGGTGTGGCCAGCCCACAGTGCCGCGCTGTCCTCGATATACTTCTTGAGCACCGCATCCGAAAGGCCCGTATAGCCGAGCGCCAGCGGCATGGAAAAGTCGATGCCGCCCGCCTTTTCGACCTTCTGGTTGAGCAGGTTACGGCCGTTCTTGGAACCGCGCGCCTTGCCCAGCTGCACGATCAGACCGTCCTCGGCAGCCACCACGGGCTTTACGTTGAGCAGCGTACCCACGGCACCGGCCGCAGCAGACAGGCGACCGCCGCGCACCAGGTACTCCAACGTCTCGAGCAGGCCGATGACGACCACGCGGTCGCGCACGGCCTCGACAGCCGCCGCAACCTGAGCCGCGCCCTGGCCCTCGTCCACCAGGCGCAGCGCATACTCGACCAGCACGCGCTCGCCCAAGGTCACGTTATTGCTGTCCACGACGAACATGTCGCCGCCCGGCGCCTCGGCAAGTGCGGTGCGGGCACTCTGATTGGTGCCCGAAAGCTTAGCGCCCACGGTAATAATCACAGCCTCATCGCCGGCCTCACGCGCCTCGGCAATCGCCTGCGAAAACGCGTACGGGTTGACCTGGCCGGTCTTGGGCAGCTCATCGCGCTCCACAAGCATCTCGTAAAAGCGCTGGTGATCGATGTCGACGCCATCCATATACACATCGGTGCCAAAGGTGACGGACAGCGGCAGAACGCGCAGAGCGGGGTGCTCCGCCGGCGACATATCGCTTGCGGAATCGGTAATAATGCGGACGGACATAACGAATCCTTTCTTGCGCAGGTCCCGCGCGGGGAATTTTGACAGCAATGCCCCGGCACGGCATACGCGCTCAAACGGGACTATGCAGTTTTTAATGGGAAGCAAATGCCTTGGCGGCCTTAGATCTCACGCAGGGTGTTGAGAATCGTACGCAGCGACGCATACATCTGCTCGCGCTGCTCCACACCCATAGCCTTACCGGTGGTGTCGAGCACCTCGCGAATGATGCGGTCCGCCTCGCTCATGCTCTCGCCGCCCAGAGCGGTCAGGCGCACCGGAGCACGATACTTAACGGCGGCGTCGCCCGAATCATCGACCTCGACGTAGCCGCCCTCCTCCAGATGCGCGAGCGTGCGCGAGACGGCGGCACGGGTCACGCCTGCCATGCGAGCCAGGTCAGCGCCAGTCAGGCCGTCCTTGCTGCGCTCAAGATAGTACAGGCACATAACGTCGGAGCCCTTGAGGCCCAGCCTTGCGCCCTCGGATGTCTTAATGCGCTGGATCTCCTTGTAGAGCCCGCTGATCAGTCCGACAAAGTCCTCGAAACGTGTCTCGTCGTTCTGCTGCATGGGAGACGACCGCCTTTCGCTTACATGATGCTAACGGGTAAACATCTTAGCCGCACGAGGCAACACCCATACCCAAATATCCCATTTGTTAACCCATCAACATAAAAACCACCACAAAGGGGACAGGCACCTTTGTGGTGGTTTTGACCGGCGAACATGATCCGCAGGCGTCGTTACAGTTCCACGCAGGGATTGTCGCGGGTCACAAGCGTCTTAACGACAACCGTCGCTCCCAGATAGCGCTCGAGCAACTCGGCGAGACGATCAACGGCAGCCTGGCAATCCCCCATCCGCTCGGGCTCCACGCACTCAATCGCCAGGAATGCATCGGCCGAATCGTCGGACAGCGCCGTGCGAACGCCATCGCGCCAGTTCCAGCAGCGGCATACGGCGCCCGCATCATCGATGTAGGCGAGCTCGCCGGGCAGCGTCGGGTCATCCGTTTCCTCGCCAAGTGGCAGGAACGCATCGCCGCCGTCAGTCACCTTCAAGCGAAGATCCCCCTCAATCGTATGCAGGTCCTCGCCGCCAACGGGCAGCGCGTAGGTCAGCGACACCGTGTTGTAGATGTCCACCGCGGGCGTAATGTGGCCCACCGGTTTGCCCTTGAGCACGCGCTTGAGCAGGTTCTCGATAGAGCAGCGGGCACCGCGCTTGGTCTTGAATTGCTGGTAGGCTTGGCGCCATACGCGCACCGGCGCGTTCTCGGAGAGCGTGGGCGATTCCAGGTGGCGCTCCGCCGCGGCGTTCGCGCGGGCGAGCAGCTGCTCGATCTCCGTTGCGTCCTCGGGCGAGACCTGGTCTGCGGACCTCATCCCCTTGGCAACCACCACGCCCAGTGACGCTCCGGGAAACAGGTTCCAAAACGAATCCTCGGTGACGAACTTCTTCATCTGCAGGCTCCCTTCCTATTCATCCGCCCCAAAACCTTTCGCTTTACGAGGGGCTGAAAACTAAACGAGCGCCCACACGCCGGCCCCCTTCTTGCGTCCTACGGTGCCGGCACGTGAGCGCTCGCGCGCTGCCCCCATCCGGAGAAGGGGGCAATATGTCAGGCGTATTGTAACCCGAGTCATCCGCGCGAGTAAAACCACCACAAAGGTGCCTGTCCCCTTTATGGTGGTTTTGGGTCTGAAGCAACGCTAGTGTCGGAGTCCCAGCAGGCCGCGGCCGCGATGACGGGCGTCGGCGTGCACCTGAGCGTGCGGACCGGCGGCCTTTACGGACTCGGGCAGGTGCGAGTACTTCTTCTCGAAGTTCTCCTCGAACATCACGGCCAAGTTGTGCGCCGCCTCGTCGTAGCGCGCGGTGCTCTGCCAGTACTGGCGCGGCACCAGGATGCCGTCGGGCACGCCGTGGCACGTGGTGGGAATGTCGACGTTAAAGATATCGTCATGCACGAATTCGCTGTCCTCGATGGTACCGTCGAGGGCGCGGGCCACCAGGGCGCGCGTGTAGGCAAGCTCGATGCGATGGCCCACGCCGTAGCCGCCGCCGATCCAGCCGGTGTTGACCAGGTACACACGCGTGCGGCCGTCGGCGATGCGCTCACCGAGCATCTTGGCATAGACCATGGGGTCGAGCGGCATAAACGGCTCGCCAAACAGCGAAGAGAACGTGGGCGTGGGCTCGGTGACGCCGACCTCGGTGCCGGGGATCTTGGCCGTAAAGCCCGTCACGAAGTGGTACATGGCGGCATCGGCCGTCAGGCGTGAGATGGGCGGCAGCACGCCAAAGGCATCGCAGGTCAGGAACAGCACGACGCTTGGAGTGGTGCCCATGCCCTTGGTCCACGCGTTGGGAATGTGCTCCACAGGGTATGCCACGCGCGTGTTGTGCGTGATCGAGATGTCGTCGTAGTTGGGCTTGCGGTTCTCGTCGAGCACCACGTTTTCGCAGATCGCGCCAAAGCGGACAGCGTTGAAGATCTCGGGCTCGTGGAAGGCGTCCAGGCCCTCGCATTTGGCGTAGCAGCCACCCTCGATGTTAAAGATGCCCATGTCAGACCAGCCGTGCTCGTCGTCGCCGATCAGCAGGCGCGTGGGATTGGCCGAAAGCGTGGTCTTGCCGGTGCCGGACAGGCCAAAGAACACGGCGGTCTCGTGCGTGACGGGATCCATACTGGCCGAGCAATGCATGGGCAGCACGTCGTCCTCGACGGGCAGCAGGTAATTCATGACGCTGAAAATGGACTTTTTGATCTCGCCGGAGTAGCCGGTGCCGGCGACCAGAATCACGCGCTCCTGGAAGTTGATGACCACGGCGGCGCTGGAGTTGAGGCCCTTGATGGCGGGATCGCACTGGTAGCCCGGCGCGGCGAGCACACAGAAGTCCGGCTCGCCGGTGCGCGCGATTTCGCGGGCAAGCGGGCGGGCGAGCATCTGCTTAATAAAGAGCGCCTGGCTGGCGCGCTCGCAAACAACAAGGACTTTTCGGGCGTAGGCGCGGTCGGCGCCGGCAAAGGCGCGGACAACAAAGACCTCGCGATCAGAAAGGTAGGCGGCGACGTTGTTATAGAGGCGCTCGTAGGTCTCGACGTCGATGGGTCGGTTCTGGGGGCTGTTCCAGTTCACGTTCTCGTGCGCCTTGGGGGCGTCGACGATGTAGCGGTTCTGGGGGCTGCGGCCGGTGTACTTGCCGGTCTTGCACATCAAAGAGCCGGTGTTGGTGAGAACGCCCTCGCCTGCCTTGACTGCGTACTCGGTAAGCTTTGCCGGGGACCAATCGACGTTGACCTTCTCAGAGTTGATTCCAAGATCTTT
>URZR01000050.1 GCA_900552425.1 uncultured Collinsella sp.
GCGCGGCCTGATGATTCCCTCGGGCAACGACGCCGCCGTCGTGCTCGCCGAATATGTGGGCAAGAAGATCGAGCCTAAGACCAAAGACGCCGAGGCCACATTTGTGAAAGCCATGAACGAGCGCGCTAAGAAGCTCGGCTGCACCGGTACGCTTTTTGAAAACCCGCATGGTCTGGACTTTGATGAGTGGGCTGGCGATATGCACTCAACCGCACACGACGTAGCGATGATGATGCAGGAGGCCATGAAAAACGATACGATCCGCGAGGTCGTAGCGAGCGAGGATTCCTGGATCGAGGTCACGGGCGCCGACGGCACCGACCATTCGCATTCCATGGACACGCATAACTATTTGCTGGGCCAAGATGGCAACATCGGTGGCAAGACCGGCACTACCGACGATGCAGGCTATTGCTTTACGGGTGCCTACAACCGCGATGGCGACGAGATCTACACCGTCGTTTTGAACTCCACCACCACCGACCAGCGCTTTACCGATACCGCAACCCTTGCCAATTGGTACTACGGTCACAAGGTGACGGTCGCAATCGCCAACACGCAGGAAAAGACCGCCAACGGCAACCCGCTTATGGCGCGCATCGGTCAAACCGACTGGACTGATAAGACGATCGACGCCACACTCGCCGATCCTACGGCGCAAGCGACCGTGTTTTCCCTTGCCGGCGAGGTGACCGAAAAGGTTAGCTACGACGATCTTTCGGGCACGGTGCATGTGGGCGACAAGGTGGGCAGCATTACGCTCAAGCAGGACGGCACCAAGATCGCCGTCATGGACCTGGTTGCCGACGAGGAAGGGGCAGGGCCGAATCCCATTGAATGGCTACTCGTGAAGCTCGACCGCCTGGGCCGCCGCATCGACAACCGCCCACTCACGGCAGAAAGCGAGACCGTCGCCAAGGCACCCGAGGTGTAGGGCCAAAGCGATATCACATCGAACCAAATGAGGCGTCCAACGGGGCGCCTCATTTTTTGAGGGTTCGAATCCCCAGCCTCTTTTCTCCACAAAAAAAGGGCCCCAAATGGGACCCTTCTTCAAATTCGTACTGGCGGAGAGCTGGGGATTCGAACCCCAGATGCCCTTTTGGGGCATACTCGCTTAGCAGGCGAGCACCTTCGGCCTCTCGGTCAGCTCTCCGTAACAGCCGTTCTATAGTAACCAAACAGCCGAAGTTGGGCAAGAGGGAATTTGGAGCGATTCCATTTTTACCTTTCCCGCACCGCCTCCAACAAATAGTCGCGCATATACGGAATTGCAAACGAAACACAGCCATAGCCCGCAGGCTCAATCAACCCCGCATCGATGAGACGTTTACGATACGAGCCGACCTTGTTCGCCGGCAGCCCCATCTTTTTGGCGATATCACCGTTGGCAATCTCATCGCCCTCGCATTGAGCCATTGCCGCGAGATACTGAAACTGTCGTTCTGAAACCCTGCGCAGCGCCGGGGCAATCACCATAGCATTAAAGCTATCAAGAGCTGCTTGGATACCCGTACGCGCGGACCCTTCGTTCACGCTCTCCGCCCCGCTGCGCGCAGCAGCCTGCCAAGCGTAATATCCGACCAACTGGACCATAAAGGGATAGCCTGCTGACGCCTTTGTTAATAGCTCAGCGGCGTCTTCATCGAGCTCCTTGCCCGCTCGTCTCATTGTATCCTCAAACGATCCGCCGACTTCAAAATCGGAGAGACGAGTGAGTTCGATATGTTTTGCCCGCTGAAGGAACGTAAGGGTATCATCAACCACCACGCCATCCACCGATGTTGGCAAGCCAGCGAATGCAAAAGCGACATTCGCCCCTTGGCGAATCAAAAGCTGCATCTCATTGCCCAGCTCGCGCATTTCCTCAGTTGAGGCATCCTGAATCTCGTCGAGCGTAATGAACAGGCCATCGCGTTTCGCGGCATCGTACATCGCCTCGCCCAAATGAGAGGCCGACTTTGACACCTCCACGGAGCCGAGGCTGACTCCTAAAATCGATGGGGAAATCGACATTGACTCAAGACGAACATTTCGCTGCAGAGCCTCGAGGATCCTAGTGCAAAAACCGGCATTTGAGGCCACGTCAACGACCTCGAATCCCTTTTTTCGCGCAAGATCGCCCAATGCGTTGAGAAGCACCGTTTTGCCCGTGCCTCGGACACCCGAGATGCGCATAAGTCGATCGGGGGCACCAGGACCATTCTCTAGTGCCTCGGCAAAGTCATCCAAAACAGCATCGCGCCCGATAAGCTCAGGCGGATTCATGCCCGCCGTTGGCTTAAAGGGATTAATTGCTTTCGGCATTCAATCCTCCTCTGCTAGTTTTAACAACTTTAGCAAAGTTTAGCAACTTTAGCAGAGTTTAACAGGTTTAGCAGACCTAGCCGCTTTTGACCTTACCGGTCCTGCTGGAGCCACCCACCTGAGCCAATACAAATGGCTCCATTCAATTTGTCGGCGACCTGCTCGATACAGTAATTCGTACTTTAATTCGTTACGACTTAATTCGTTATACCTTATCTATACGCAAATGTTCCCGGTACCGCCGGTAGCAGTAGCCCCTTCGTTTTGTCGGCATGGCGAGCAAATGGGATGACAAGCGCGGTCCAGCCCTTCTATGCCGCTCCTACCCCAGCGAGCGGTTGAGGGAGCCGAGCTCGTCGTTGCCCATGGTGCGCCACATTTGGTAGATGCAGCCGCGCGCCAAGAAAAAGAAGCCGTTATCGACGAGCTGCACGGCGGCATCCGCGAGTTGATTGGTCACGGCGGGCACCGGCGGCAGCTCAAGACCTGCCTTGCGGATGGTCTCGACAGCCCCCTCAAACGTGGGCGGTTTGATGACGCCCATCTCGTTCATAAGGCCCTGCATTTCCTCCTGCGCACTGCCGCCCGATTCCTCGCCGCGCGGCACCAGGCGATAACATGCCAGCGCCAGCTCGAGCTGGTCGCAGTTCCAGTAGGCGAATGCCAGGCGATAGAACAGGTAGCCGATTGCAGAACGATCGCTGGCAATACGTAGGCCGTGGCGCGCCACCTCGATAATCTCGTCAAAGCGCTCCAGACGCGCAAGCACGTTGATGAGCGCAAAGTGCGACTGCATGGACGAGCGCGCCAAATCGTAGAGACGACGCACCTCGGGCAGTGCACGCTCAAAGTCCTCTTGTTCGGCGTAAAAGCTGCAGATCTCGTGCTGGGCAAAGTACAGCGCATCGGGCGCACGAAGGATTCGCACAGAGCGGTCCTCTTCCAACACCGGCAGTACCATACGCACCAGCTGGTTGTCGCAGAACTGGGTCTGCACCGGTCCCGTCGCCAAAAGCTCAGCAACAGTACACTTGGCTTCCAGTTCCTCGACAAGGCGAGAAAAGCCCTCGAAAGCACCAGCTCGGTCAACTTTGGATTGCTCGCGCAGCTCGACGACGCGGGCAACATACGGATCGTTGTCCTCCTCCATGACCTCAAGCTCGTCAGCCGTATCAGCGAGCAGTAAATCGCGAAGCGCAGGCGGCAATGGACGATGGTCATCACGTGGTCGGGCGTGAACTTCTGCAGACTCAATCATGTCCGGCGCATCTGCCTCATACGCCTCAAGCACACGCTTGCACGGCATATCGTCCATGTCCATGCTCTCAAGATCCTTGGCGACAGAAACGCAATCGGCCAGATAAGCCGCACGGCCAAAGGAGTATGTTTTAACAACGCGCTCGCCCTGCTCGCCGTCGGGAGCCGCAATCTGCACGTAGCAGCGCGTGATGCGAGCACCCGAGGCAAAGCAAGCCGCTGCGAGTGTAAGCGCAATACGCGCATCGTGCTCGGTGGCCCATGCTGCGCGCTTAGGCTCATCTACCTCGCGCCAGGCGTCATCTTGAGCATCGTATTCGCGCTGCGGCATAGCATCGACAACCGTGCGGCCAAATCGCACCAGCATGATGCCCTCGGCGACGTTCACTCGATAGGTGTAATCGAGCCGCGTGACCACGTTGAGCGCTTCTACGATACGTGCAAAGCGGGTGCGAACGTCCCACTCGCCACCCGGCTGGCACGCAACCGTCCCCGGCTTGGCCCACGGGTTGTCATTCGACAGCGTTTCGAGCAGGCGAGGAACGTCGTTTGTCGTCTTGCTGATGTGCCATAGGTCAAAGAGCGAGCAGCCCTCAAAGCTTGGCGACGAGGCAACGGGGCCCAACCCTGCCCCAATACGCTCAAGAATGCCCGATAGGCGGTTCAGGCGGCTCTCGACGGCAAGCAGGATATCGATCTCGTCCTGGTCCAGCAGGCTACGGTCAAAATTGAGATAAAAGAGCCTCGAGCGATCGATGCGCGCCAGGCTCATTTCGGTTTTGGCCGCAATGGTGCGCAGGCGAGGCAGATTGACTTCACCCATCAAAGCGGCGGCATAGCGCTCAATGCCACCTGGATTATCTGTATGGTCAATGCGGTAGAGCAACGTTTCGATTGCATCGGGCAGCGGCGTGGAATCAAAACCCAGCAGTACCTCAACCGGCTCGGGGAGTTTTACAAGTTTGATCTTGTCGACGGCATTTTTCATGCCCTCGTCAAGGCCGTCACCGTCTGCCGCGCCTAAGACAGCGTTTTCAGAATCGGCGAATATGACGTAGCGCAAGAACATCGAGGCCATGAACTCACCGTAAGGAAGGGAGCGGGTCGAATTCCATGTCTCGTGATCGGACTGTTCGCGCATGGGACCTTCGGGAGAGCCGACGGTTCGCGCGCGCACGCGCATCGTGCCGTTTGCTCCCCTCACCATAATCTCACCAATACCGGAGTCCGACTCGTCAAGGACCAGTTCCATGTCGGGATCGTTGGGCAGCGGAGCCTCGCTGACGGGGCGGTCCACCTTGTACACCTCGCCCGAAACGCTTACGTAGCCCAAAAGCGACACATGACTTTTGCCAACGAATTCGACGACATAGCAAGATTCATGCTGATCCTCGCCAAAGAGTTTCCAGACCACGCCATATGAGCGTCCCGCAGGCTGCTCGGGCATCGCCGGAAAGCGCTTTTTGGGATCGAGAAACCTGAGCTTGTATGTCGGACGCTCTGCCACGAAGTATCACCCTGATCGGTCGCTTGAAGAAGGAGTGGTCGCGAATTAGTCGCGACATCTACTCGGAATCTTACACGAGTCGACAGGAAATCGTCCGCTTTACGCCCGCGCCTCGACCGAGGTTCGAATCAATGCGGTGTTTACGTAAAAGAAAAGCCCCCGTTGCCGGGAGCTTTAATCTCAAATGGTGCGGCGTATAGGATTCGAACCTATGACGTTCTGATTCGTAGTCAGACCCTCTATCCAGCTGAGGTAACGCCGCAGCGCAAGACATATAAAACCACTTTAGCTTATTGGAGTCAAGCACAATTTCAAACTTTTTTGTGGAACGCAGTCTTGTCATGCTGCTCCGCATATACCGCCATTCCCCGTACGATCGATTGGCTTTTCGATCACGTCAAACTTAGCATCAAGTTCCCTCAGGAGCGATCTCACCCGCTGGGCACAATCATAATCGGCAAACGAGATGCTCAACATGCGAGCAACCTGATTAGATGTCTGGACCCCATAGAAATGCTCTAGGGCCACAAGCCCCTCGTGCGCCACAAACGTCTCAACCACATGAGGCGACTCCTCGTAGCACCATTGCGTCAACGGCCCCTCGCTCGTCTGTCGAACCACCAGGCCACCCATGCCAGACGGCTCACACGTCACAAGCAGGTACTCCCCGCCCTCGTCGCTCTCAAACAAAACCACCCGATCATCAAACAGCTCCATCGCGTCCCCTTTCTCTCGCTCTTATTTAGCAAAAGCATAGCAGGTAGATGGCTGTATACAGAACAGTTGTTCGTGTGTTTTCTATTGAGCTGTCCGCACGGCATGGTATGGCCGCACACAAAAAGGGCACCCCAAAAAGGAGTGCCCTAGCAAATCGCTTATGCAGCCAATCTACGCGACCGGCTCGATCTTCTCGAGGCCGCCCATGTAGGGACGCAGAACCTCGGGGATCGTGATGGTGCCGTCAGCGTTCTGGTAGTTCTCCAGAATGGCTGCCATGGTACGGCCAGCCGGCAGACCGGAACCGTTGAGGGTGTGCAGATAGCGCGAACCCTTGAAGTTCTCGGGGTCGCGATACTTGATGTTGGCGCGACGGGCCTGGAAGTCACCGCAGTTGGAGCAGGAGCTGATCTCCTTGTAGGCGTTGTAGCTCGGCAGCCAGACCTCGACGTCGTAGGTCTGACGGGCAGAGAAGCCCAGGTCGCCGGTGCACAGGCTAATCACGCGATACGGAAGACCCAGCTGCTGCAGCAGGAACTCGGCCTCGGCGGTCATGCTCTCGAGCTCCTCGTCGGACTCCTCCGGCTTGGCAAACTTTACCATCTCGACCTTGTCGAACTCGTGCTGGCGAATGATGCCGCGGGTATCGCGACCAGCGGAGCCGGCCTCCTCGCGGAAGCAGGGGGTGAAGGCGGTGTAGCGGCGCGGCAGGGTATCGGCGTCGAGGACCTCACCGGCGTGCAGGTTGGTGAGCACGACCTCGGCGGTGGGGATCAGGAAGTTGTCGCCCGAGACGTGATAGGCGTCGTCCTCGAACTTGGGCAGCTGGCCCGTGCCGAACATGGTCTGACGCTTGACGACGATGGGCGGCCACCACTCCTTAAAACCACGGCTGGTGTGCGTATCGAGGAAGAAGTTGATGAGGGCGCGCTCAAGACGGGCGCCGGCGCCACCGAGAACGGTGAAGCGGCTGCCGGAGAGCTTGTTGCCGCGCTCGAAGTCAAGGATGTCGAGGTCGGTGCCCAGATCCCAGTGCGGCTTAAAGTCGAAGTCGAACTCGCGCGGGGTGCCCCAACGACGGCGCTCGATGTTCTCGTCCTCGTCCTTGCCGTACGGCGTGGCCTCGCAAGGAATGTTGGGCAGGTGAGCCATGAAGTCGTACTGCTCCTGCTCGAGGGCGGTGCGGCGCTCGGCCAGACCGTCAATCTTCTCGTTGACGGCGCGCACGGCCTCTTTGGCGGCCTCGGCCTCGTCCTTCTTGCCCTCCTTCATCAGGGCGCCGATCTTCTTGGACTCGGCATTGCGCGTGGCTTGAAGTTCCTCAACCTCAGTGATGACGGCACGACGCTCGTCGTCGAGCTCAAAGAACTTCTCGCGATCCCAAGACGTCTGGCGGTTAGCCATGGCGACATCGATGGCATCGGGGTTCTCGCGAACAAACTTGATATCAAGCATTAGATCCTCCGGCGATATACATTCCATTTAGGTTGCAACCTTGTACATGTATGGGCAAGTATATACTTATGAGCGTTTACGACCCAACTCAACTACGCAAGAAGGCACCCAATGGACGCAGTTTTTTCCTTTTTGTTTGGCACCCGCACCGGTTTTGCCATCCTTTTCGCCGGCGGCATCCTGCTGTTTGCGATTATTGCCTTTGTAATGGAGAAGCGCACCCATAAGATGTATGTCGACCGCGGCCCCAAGTCCGAGGACGAAGAAGACAGCTTCTGGGACTAACCTGCCAAAAAGGGACAGGTTTATTTTGGTCGGTTTTATCTGGGCAAACGCAAGTGCCCCGCAACTGGAATTGAGCCAGTTGCGGGGCACTTTTCGCTAAAAGGACAAAACCGCAGGAAAAACCTGCCAACATAAACCTGTCCCTTTTTTGGTCGGTTTTACTGGAGGGTTGCGTCGATTGCCTTGACCAGGGCGCTGCGCATGCCGGCGTCCTCGAGCGCAACGACGCCCTTGATGGTGGCACCACCGGGCGAGCATACGGCATCCTTCATCGCCGCAGGATGCTGGCCAGTTGCAAGCTGCAGCTTTGCCGTACCCAGCACCATCTGGCTCACAATGCGATAAGCATCCGCACGCGGGATACCGTGCTTGACCGCCGCATCGCCCAGGGCCTCGATTGCCATGGCGACAAACGCCGGAGCGCAACCACCCACCGTGCCGCCCACAAACAGCAGGCTTGTGTCGAGCTCGACGACAGCGCCAAGCTTACCGAGCAGGTCGAGCACCACAGCACGCTGCTCGTCGTTAAGCGTCGAAGCCTTCTCGCAGGCGATGACGCCCTCGCCTACCGAAACCGGCGTGTTGGGCACCGTCGAGATATGCGCGACGCCCGGCAGGACCTGCTCCCACTTGGCACTGTCCCAGGTCCAGGCAACCGACAGAACGACCTTTTTGGCAAGAGCATCCTTGATCGGGGCGAATACCTTCTCGATCATGTACGGTTTGACCGCAGCGACCACGATATCGGATGCGGCGACAACCTCGGCGGCATCGTGGCAGGCGACCATGCCGCGCGCCTCGCAGCGCTCAACCAGCGCGTCGTAGCGACCCGCGCAGGCGCACATGTCGCTCGCAGCTACACCGGCAGCGATCCAGCCATCGGCCATAGCGCTCGCCATATTGCCAAAACCGACAAATCCAATCTTCATATCGCATAGTCCTTTCAGACACATTCCTCAAAACGAAAGGTATTGTCCCACGCCATTGTTTCGTATTGCTGACCTATTTGTGATACGGCTCGCCGCGGCTAATCTTGCAGGCGCGGTAGATCTGCTCCAGCAGCACCACGCGCGCCAAGTTATGCGGCAAGGTAATACGTCCAAAGCTGAGCATCTCGTCGGCTCGTGCGCGCACGTCATCGCTCACGCCGTCCGATCCGCCAATTACAAAGGCGATGTCGCTGTTACCACGTAGCATAAGATCATCGAGCCGCGCCGAAAGTTCCTCGCTCGAGCGCTCTTTGCCCTCAATGGCCAGCAAGATTACATGTGCTCGAGGCGGCAGGGCTGTAAGAATCGCCGCCCCCTCCTTGTCGCGCGCGGCATCCACGCCGCCCGCCTTAGCCGGGTCGATATCGGCCACCTCGCGGATATCCACCTTGGCATAGGCACCTAGGCGCTTGGTGTACTCAGCGCACGCGTCCTTCCAAAAGCGCTCCTTGAGCTTACCGACGCAAACGACGGTGTATTTCACGCGCGTCTACTCCTTCGAATCGTTTTGAACTTTGCCGGCGGCCAGCATCTGCTCGAACATCGAGGCCGACTGCGAAAAGTCGCTCGGCAGCACGACCGTCGAGGTTTTACCCGTGCGAGCGAACTCCGTCATCATCTCGGACCACTGCGTAAACATGAACAGTTGGTTGGCCTCGTCATTGCCGACACCCGTCTCCTGGATGATCTCGAGCGAATCTTTGATACCCAGTGCGATGGCCTTGCGCTGGTTGGCGATGCCCTCGCCCGCCTTTTCCATTGCCTCGGCCTCGGCGGTCGCCTCGGTGACGCGCTTGATGCGGTCTGCCTCGGCGAGCTCCTGTGCCGCAGCGCGCTTGCGCTGGGCGGCGTTGATGTCGTTCATGGAGTTCTCAACCTCGGTCGGCAGTGCGATTTTGGTGATGAGCGTCGACACGAGGGTGAAGCCGTAGGCGGCCATCTGCTCGGAAACGGTAGCGTTGACATCCTTGGCGATGTCATCCTTCTTGGCAAAGACCTCATCGAGTGTGTAGACAGGAATCGAAGAGCGCAGGGCGTCGGTGATGAAGTCACGCATCTGGTCGACGGGCTCCTGCAGCATGTAGTAGCTCTTGTAGATGCCCGAATCTGCCGGGCCGGCGCCCATGTCGTAGCTCACGTGGTACTGAGCGGAGACCTCAAGGCCGATGGTCACGTTGTCCTGGGTCTTAACGTCGATGCCAAAACCGTTTTTCATGGTGCGCAGGCTCACCGTGGCGGCCTTGCGGTCGATCACGGGCACCTTCACGTGGAAGCCCGCGTTGACGATACGATTGAACTTACCCAAGCGCTCGATGATTACGGCGTGCTGCTGTTCAACGACATAACAGGCGTTGGGGAGCAGCAGCAACAGGATGATGATGGGAATCAAAAGGCTGGTAAGGGCGGCGATGATACCGGAAAACAGCATGGTCTCTCCTCTGATAGGCACACGTTGCCATTAGGATACCCGTCCAAGGAGATCGTGCATAACAAAAAAGCCCCCATTGCTGGGAGCTCTTTCATTTAATGGTGCGGGCGAAAGGACGTCCGCGTATCCGCTTCGCGGATCCGCACCGGCATCGGCCGCCTGCCGGCGTCCTTGCCAGCTCGCTAAAAACGCTCCGCGTTTTCTTGACGCTCGCTCCTTCGCAGGTTCAAGTCCCCGCGATGGGCACATAACAAAAAAGCTCCCATTGCTGGGAGCTCTTTCAATCAATGGTGCGGGCGAAAGGACTTGAACCTTCACGAGCCGGAGCTCATATGGACCTGAACCATACGCGTCTGCCAATTCCGCCACGCCCGCGCACTCG
>URZR01000051.1 GCA_900552425.1 uncultured Collinsella sp.
GCCCTTCATCAAACAACGATTGGTGCAAAGCAACCTGACCCCCTTGCACCAACTTGGTGCGAAGGGGTCAGGGTAGTTTGCACCATAGCAAAAAGGGGCAAAGCCATCTGCTGGCTTTGCCCCTTCCTTAGCTTGATTTACTCATCCATAAGGTAGTAGTGACCCAGCGCGTCGGCACCCAGGATGGCGTTTGCGACCATCTCGGGCGTCACCTCAAACGGCATGTTGCACATGGTGTCATCGGGCGCGCAGGCGGCCTCGGCAACAATCATGGCCTGCTCGCGCGTAAGCTCGGCAACGCCAAGTTCCTTCATCGTGACCGGCAGGCCCAGCTCAATGCAGAAGCCCAAGACTTCCTCGAGCTTCTCGGTCGGGGCATCTTCGAGTACCAGCTGAACGATGGTGCCGAAGGCGACCTTCTCGCCGTGATACATGCCGTGGCACTCGGGCAGCATCGTCAGGCCATTGTGGATGGCATGAGCAGCAGCAAGGCCCGAGCTCTCAAAGCCAATACCCGAAAGCAGCGTATTGGCCTCGATGATGTGCTCGACGGCGGGCGTGAGCGCACCCTTCTCCAGCGCGACCTTGGCCTTGACGCCATCGGCCATAAGCGTCTCGTAGCAGAGCTTGGCGAGCGCCAGGCCGGCCATGCCGCCCTTGCCGCCAGCGCAGGTGCCGCCGTCGGCATCGTGCGTTGCCTGGGCCTCGAAATAGGTTGCGAGCGCATCGCCCATACCGGAAACCGTCAGGCGCACCGGGCTCGCCGCGATAACCGTCGTATCCATCAGGACAATGTTGGGGTTTGCCTTAAGGAAGAGGTACTTGTCGAACTGGCCGTCATCGGTATAAAGCACCGAAAGTGCCGAGCACGGTGCATCGGTCGAGGCGATGGTGGGGCAAATGATAACCGGGGACTCCAGGTAATAGGCGACGGCCTTCGCGGTGTCGAGGATCTTGCCGCCACCGACGCCGACGATGATGTCGCAACCGTTGTCGCGAGCGAGCGCAACCAGGCGATCGACCTCGCCCTTGGAGCACTCGCCGTTAAAGTCCTCAAACAGCAGCTCGGCCTTAGCCTCAGCAAAACCGCCCTCGATCTTAGCACCGACGCGCTTCTTGCCCGAAGGCGTCACGATGACGAGGGCCTTAGCGCCGAGCGGCTCGACATAGGAGCCGAGCTTGGCGAGCTCGTCCGGACCCTGGATGTACTTGCTGGGGCTATTGAAAATTGCAGCCATAACTATCCCATTCTCTAAAAGAAAAAAGAAAGGGGCTCCGTACAGATACGTGCGGAGCCCCTCGTTACGATAACAAGAGTCGATTAGAAATCGATGTCGGTGTCGTAGTAGCAGGCCTTGAGGATCTTCTCGAAGTCAGCAGCCTTGGTCTCACGCGGGTTCTCCGGCGTGCAGGCGTCGGTCTCGGCGTTCGCGGCGATCTCGGGCAGCTTGGCGAGGAACTCCTCCTCGGAAACCATCTGCGGGTTCTCGGCGTCGACCTTCACGCCGCCATTCGCGTAATCCTTGATGGACTGCGGAATGTTGAGCTGGTCGTTGAGGTCGCGGATCTTCTGGACGAGCGCAGCGATGAGCTCCTCGTTGGTCTCGCCGGGAAGGTGCAGGATCTCCTTGGCCACGTAAGCGTAACGCTCGGCAGCACGGGGATCCTTGGAGTTCCACTGGATGACCTTGCCCAGGTACATGGCGTTAGCAGCACCGTGGATGATGTGGCCGTTCTCAAAGGCTGCACCGGTCTTGTGAGCCATGGAGTGAACGATGCCGAGCAGACCCGAGGAGAAGGCGATACCGGCGATGCACTGAGCCTCGTGCATGTGCTGACGAGCCTCATGGTCGCCAGCATAGGACTTGGGCAGCCACTCGACGATCTCGCGGATGCCGTGCAGGGCGTTGGCATCGGTGAACATAGAAGCGCAGGTGGAAACGTAGGCCTCCATGCAGTGGGTCAGAGCGTCCATGCCGGTGTGAGCGCAAAGCTTAGCAGGCATGGTGTAGGTGAGCTCGGGGTCGACGATGGCGACATCCGGGGTGATGTTGAAGTCGGCCAGCGGGTACTTGATGCCCTTGGCGTAGTCGGTGATGACGGAGAAGGCAGTGACCTCGGTAGCGGTACCGGAGGTAGAGGAGATGGCGCAGAAATGAGCCTTCTGACGCAGCTCGGGGAAGCTGAACGGCTGGATGATGTTATCGAAGGACTCCTCGGGATACTCGTAGAAGACCCACATGGCCTTAGCGGCATCGATGGGCGAGCCGCCGCCGATGGCGATAATCCAGTCGGGCTCGAACTCGCGCATGGCCTCGGCGCCCTTCATGACCGTCTCGATGGACGGATCGGACTCGACGCCCTCGAACAGCTTGACCTCGAAGCCGCCTTCCTTAAGGTCGGCCTCAACGTCCTGCAAGAACCCGCCGCGGCGCATAGAGCTGCCGCCAGAAACGATGATGGCCTTCTTGCCCTTGAGGTTCTTCACCTCGTGGCGAGCGCCCTCACCAAAGTACAGATCGCGAGGATTGGTAAAACGTCCCATACTGTGCCTCCTAAACAAGCCCCTCTTAGACTTGCGTATATAACGGAGCACCCGATTGGCTCCGTTAGGACCGTTTTGCGCGTTGCCGGCGATGACAATGCGCGATGTCTAAACGTCTAAACGTCTCAACGCTCAGACAAACACTATTCTACCGTTCTGGTTGGTCAGTTATTCACCTAAAGCCGACAATGATGAAACGTTTTTTCTATCCCTGAAGACCCTTGTGGGGCATTCATACTCCCAAGCTGGGCAAACGTTTTATCAAGGTTGACCACATATCCCGGGCAGGACTGTGCCCCTCCAAAATATGCACCGTTCGCCGCCAAAAATCGACCGTTTGCGGCACCGTGATACCACTCGGTCGTCCAAGGTGCCGACATTTGTGCGACATCCGTCTTCGTGGTGCAAAGGTGCATGTCCAAGTGCGGCACCCCCGGTGTGCCACATGCGGGTAAACTAGAACCTTATATAGAGACATTTGAACCCTAACCGCAGCAAAGGAGGCCCCATGGCATTCGATCCCATTCAAGAGGATTGCCATCGCCTCGTTCTTGAGGCCTTGCGCCGCGACAATATCCCGCTCACCGACGGTGCCGCCGTAGAGCGTTTGATGGAACAATTCACCCGCGACCCCGCGCCGCTCATCGTGCACGACCGCGACCGCGCCGGGCACCTTATTGCCAAGGTGGTCGAGGCTGTCGACTACCGCATTCCCTTTATCCCTGACGATGCCCAGGCAGAGCAAGAAGAGACCACAGCCGAAAACATGCTTCGCGAGGCAGCCGCGCTCGACCCCACCAACTGGGATGCCCAGCGCATGCTGACCGCCCTCACCGCCAACTCCAACGAGGAGTACGTACAGTATTTGGTATCCAAGCGCGATGAAGTCGAGCACGACCTGGCACTCAAGATCGCCTCGGCGCAGGACCCCTACGAGCGCGAGGCCGCTGGCGACCTTATGCGCCGCCCCTACCTGCGCTGGCTTGCCGCCCTTGCGTCGCGCGCCCTCATTAGCGGCCGCTATCGCATGTCGCTCGAAGCCGCGAATCGCAGCCTGGACTTTGCGCCCAACGACCCCGCCGGCGTCCGCCATACTGCGATGCTTGCCATGGCAAAGCTCGAATACCCCGCCGAGGAGCTCAAGCGCTTTCGCTCCGCTCACTCCGTGCCGTACCTCGCGAATACCCCGCTGCGCCGCCGTCCCAAGGATGCAGAGCGCGACTTGGACCCGTGGACGCTCATCGCGCTGATGAGCGCTGCCTGGCGCGAGCTGGACTACGAGGGTGCCGAGCACTACTTGCGCATCCTTGCACGCTCGTGCCCGCACGCAGCCGAGGCGCTCTACTTCCAAACCGAGTTTCCCGATGGCGTCTATGCCCGCGTCAACGTGGATGCGGGCTCCACCGACGAGCTTGTCCTTGCGCTGTCCGAAGCGACGCCGGTTCTGCAGGAGGGCCTGGGTGCCCCCGACAACGCCAGCTTTGCCGCCTGGGTCGCCACCAACGATATCGTGCGTTCCCAGATCGACGAGCGCATCCTGCGAGCGGCCGAGCAGGGCTTGCCGTTTAAGGGAGGAGACCTCTAATGGATCCGAGCGTCTACATCCCCGCCTACCTGGAGCGCGCCTACGTTGCGTCGCACCCCGAACTCACCGATGCAGCACGCGATCTTGTCCATAACGACGTGAGCGTCAGCCCTCACAAGTATGCGCAGACCGAGCATGCCCAGGCGCTGCTGTCCTATGCCGGCGTCCACCGCCACCTGCTCGACGAACTCCATCGCATCGAGGACATGGGCAGCGACGAGGAGTTCGAGCAGACGCGCAATCGCCTGTTCGACGACATGCGCGACGAGCTGCTCAAGATTGTCCGCATCGATGCGTATGTCGTCGATGCCCAGCTGCTCGCCATCATTTTGGCGGACACGCCCGTCGACGCCTGCCTGGGCGACCTGATGAAACTCGAGGCGACCACGGCCGATTACCTGCAGCAAAGCGTGCCCGGGTTCGACATGGAGGCCCCACACTACTGGGCCAACAAGGTTTTGACGGACGGCGTGACAGCGGCAGATCTCACCGTGAACGAGCCGGCTCTTATCGGGTGGCTCCACACGCTCGAGGCCATCTCGCAGCTGTGCATGGCGAGCGCTCGTTACCGTGCCGCCGCCAACTATTCTCGCCGTGTTCTTAAGGCGGAGGGCTATCCCACCCGAGCTGCAGGCACCGTGCTACTCGCCCTCGCTCGTCTGGAAGACGAGGACGGCTTTTTTGCCCTGGCCCACCAGCTCGAGGAACAGATGGGGGCCGATGTCCTCGAGGACTCCCCCTGGTACCTGCTCGCCCGCACGATCTTGCTGTTCAAAACGAACAAGATGCGCCCGGCCACACGCGCGCTGCGCGAGTTTGCCAACCGCTGCGAGGGCGGCGCGTTCTTCTTGCTGAATCCCATGTACCAGACACCGTACCTTCCCTGCCGGCCCGAGCCGCACGACCCCTGGGACCTTTCGCATCAGGCAGTTTGGGAAGCCGACGGCATCATCTCGGATACTCCCGACTTTGCCCCCTGGGCCAGCGCTTGCGAAGACGTATCGCAGCTTGCCCAGGAATTTGCGCGCCGCTATGGATTTTAGTGACGCACTCGACCCGACCATGTCGTTTACGTTAGGAACGGTTTCATGAACCTCCGCTCATCTCTTGCCTGCACCTCGAGCGATATCGCTCGCTGGGGACTGCGCTCCGTCCTCAAGCGCCAGGGTGGCGTACTCCCCGGCCGCATCGCCATGAAGATCGACCCCGAGTTGCTGAGCGACCTCGCGGACCTTGTCGACCGCAGCGTGGTAATCACCGGCACCAACGGCAAGACCACCACCTCCAACCTCATCGCCGACGCCGTTGCCGCCAGCGGCGTCACCGTGGTATGCAACCGTGCCGGAAACAACATGGAGCCGGGCGTGGTGGGCGCCCTGCTCGAGAGCCGCAGCGATCTTAAGCGTGCCGGAAGCGGCAAGCGCGTAGGCGTCTTTGAGTGCGACGAGCTCTACACGGTGCGCGTCCTGCCCAAGCTCAAGCCGACGTACTTTGTGCTGCTCAACCTGTTCCGCGACCAGCTGGACCGCTACGGCGAGATCGATCACACCCAGGAGGTCATCGCCCACGCGTTGGAGCTCTCGCCGACAACGACGCTTATCTATAACGCCGACGATCCGCTGTGCGCCTCGATCGCCGCACGCGTCCCCAACACGAGCATCGCCTTTGGCATCGACGGTGCCACGGGCACCGAGTCCGATCGCATTAGCGACTCGCGTTTTTGCTCGCAGTGCAACGCGCCGTTGGAATACGACTATGTGCAGTACGGCCAGCTCGGCGCCTATCATTGTCCTTCGTGCGGCTGGGCCCGCCCTGGGCTTGTCCGTCGCGTGACGGGCGTGGAACTCGGCTGCGACGGCTACGGCTTTGACCTGAACTTTGGACCCGAGGCACAAGCGCCCGCAACGCACATCGCCACGCGCTACAACGGCCTGTACATGGTCTACAACGTTGCCGCCGCCTTCTTTGCGGCGCGCGAGTTGGGCGTGGACGCGGCACATCTGCAGCCAACGCTCGATGCCTACGTCCCCGCCGGCGGACGCATGGGCCGCTGGGAGATCGCCGGCCGTACCGTCGAGGCCAACCTGGCCAAAAATCCCGTGGGCTTCGATCGCCAGATCCAGTCCATTAAAACGGCAGGCGGCAGGCTCTGCGCCTTCTTCCTGAACGACAACGACGCCGACGGCCACGATGTCTCGTGGATCTACGACGTCGACTTCGAGCGCATCGCCGATACCCCAGGGCTTATCGCCTTTGTCGGGGGTACGCGCGCGCACGATATGCAGGTACGCCTGAAGTACGCCGGCATCGACGCCGCCATCATCTCGAATATCGAGCAGGCGATCGGCGCCGTGGCAGACGAGGAGGCTGGCGATACGTTCTACGCCGTCGCCAACTACACGGCCTTCCCGCCGCTGGTCAAGGAGCTCGACGAGCTTAAGGGCACCGATGCGAGCTCGGTTGCCTCCCACGCCGTAACGCGCGCCGATGGCAGCGCTGTCCCCACCGACATTGTGCCGGTCGAGCTCTCGCGCCCCCTGCGCATCGTCTATCTGTACCCCGATGCCCTCAACCTCTACGGCGACGGCGGCAACGTCATTGCCCTCGAGCGCCGCTGCGCCTGGCGCGGCATTCCCGTGCGCGTGGACGAAGTCCGTATGGGCGAGACGCTCGATCTCACCGACGCCGACATCGTCATGATGGGCGGTGGCTCCGACCGCGACCAGCTGGCCGTGGCACACGAGCTGCTCGCTCAAAAAGACAAGGTCGCAGCCTATGTTGAGGACGGCGGCTCGCTGCTCGCTATCTGCGGCAGCTATCAGCTGCTCGGCCGTTCGTACTATATGGGCGAGAATCGCATCGATGGCCTGGGCGTCGTTGCCGCCGAAACCGTGCGCGGCTCCGATCGCCTGATCGGCAACGTCGCCGTCAAGGCCAACCTGGCACCCGAGCCCTTTGTGGGATTCGAGAACCACGGCGGCCGCACCCTGCTCGATGCAGAGGCCACGCCGCTCGGAACGTCCGTCGTCGTGGGCACCGGCAACAACGGCGACGATGGCTTTGAGGGTCTGATCTACAAGGGAGTCATCGGCACGTACCTGCACGGACCAGCGCTACCCAAGAACCCCGAGCTCGCCGACTGGCTCATCGCCCACGCCCTTGAGCGCCGTGGCGACGCACAGGCCGCCGCCCTGCTGCCGCTCAAGCCCCTCGACGACACCTACGAGCACGTCGCCCACGACGCCGCGATGAAGCTCCTCCCCTAACCATCACAAAGTGGGCAGGCACCTTTGTGGTGGTTTCGACCCGCCACGGTAGTTTGTCTCGATCTGTAACATTTAGACCGTTAAAAGTCATCTTACTGTTACAGATTGAGATGTTCGCCCCGACTGCCGCCGTCTGTCTCGATCTGTAACAGATAGAGCCGATTTGCCCGCCCAGATGTTACAGATTGAGATATTTGAAAATCGGAATAGAAACCCACTCCTGTGTGGTGGTTTTTCAATCTGCCAACGATTTGTGAACGGATAGAAAAGTCTGCTATACTCTTTCCCGCTGTCCCCATCGTCTAGCGGCCAAGGACGCCACCCTTTCAAGGTGGATATCGCGGGTTCGAATCCCGCTGGGGGCACCAACCCGAAAATGTGCGAACCTGTGCGATGTTAAGTCGTGCGGGTTCGTTTTTTGTCTTGGCTGTTTTCGTTTCGGCGCATGCGCGCCAAATGTGCGCCAAATGTGCGCCAAATGTGCGCCAAATCAGCCAAGAACCTCTGCCGTCTTCGCCAGTGGCGACAAAAAAGAAGGGACCTCGCACAGGCGAGACCCCTTCGCACGCAAAATCAAACGTGTCTGTTACACATAGAACAGAATGTCATCGTAGGTCGGGACCGGCCAGTAGTCGGCGGCCACGATCTCCTCCATGGCATCCACGGCGGCGCGCAGCGTATCCATAGCGGGAACGACCTCGTGTGCATACACGTTGGCCTGCTCCTGACCATCGAGGGCTTCGGCCTTCTGATGCACGGCGTCGAGCGCCTTGATGGAGTCGTTGATGGTGGTGATACCGTTGCAGAGCTTGTTGAGCGTGTTCTGCTCGCACTGCATGGCGGCCTCCGCACCAGCGGCACGAATAGTCTCAAGGCCCTTAGCGACCTTGGTGGCATAGGCGGTAATGACCGGGCGATAGGTACGACGCGCCTCGCGAACCATCGTGGTGGCCTCGATGTTCATGAGCTTGTTGTACTTCTCGAGCTTGCAGTCGTAGCGGCACTGGGCCTCGGCCTTGGTCAGGACGCCCGTCTCCTCAAAGAGCGCGATGGCCTTATCGGAAACAAAGGCGGGCAGGGCGTCGGCCGTGGTCTTGTTGTTGGCAAGGCCGCGCTTCTCGGCCTCAACGGGCCACTCGTCGGAGTAGCCATCGCCGGAAAAGAGAATGCGCTGGTGGTCGGTCAGGACCTTCTTGCAGTACTCGAGCGCAGCGTCCTGGAACTCATCCTCGGGCGTACCCTCAAGCGCGTCGGCGAAAGACTTGAGCGACTTGGCCACGGCGGCATCGAGCACCAGGTTGGAGTCGGAGACGTTCTGCTCGGAGCCGCAGGCACGGAACTCGAACTTGTTGCCGGTGAAGGCAAACGGGGAGGTACGGTTGCGGTCGGTGTTGTCCTGCATCAGTTTGGGCAGGGTATCGGCGCCCAGGTCGAGCACGCCGCGCGTGGCATGGACGGAAGCTTTGCCATCGATGATCTTCTCGACGACCTCGGTAAGCTGGTCGCCCAGGAAGATGGACATAATCGCCGGAGGAGCCTCGTTGGCGCCCAGACGATGATCGTTGCCGGCCGAGGCAACAGAGGCACGCAGGAGCTCCTGATAGTTATCGACGGCCTCGATCACCGCGGTGAGGAAGACGATGAACTGCAGGTTGTCGAGCGGGGTGTCGCCCGGATCGAGCAGGTTCTCGGACTCGGTGCCAAGCGACCAGTTGTTGTGCTTGCCCGAACCGTTGATACCCTCGAAGGGCTTCTCGTGCAGCAGGCAGACCAAGTCGTGGCGGGAGGCGATGAGCTTCATCTTCTCCATCATGACCAGATTCTGGTCGATGGCCTCGTTGACCTCGCCGTAGACAGGGGCGAGCTCATGCTGGCAGGGAGCGACCTCGTTGTGCTTGGTCTTGGCAGGAATGCCAAGCGCCCACAGTTCATCGTCCAGGTCCTTCATATAGGACGAGACGGTGGGGCGGATAGCGCCAAAGTAGTGCTCCTCGAGCTCCTGGCCCTTGCAGGGAGCAGCGCCAAAGAGGGTGCGACCGGTGATGACCAGGTCCCTGCGCTTGCGGTAAGCGTCCTTCTTGATCAGGAAGTACTCCTGCTCATCGCCCACGGAAGGAACGACCTTCTTGGGGGTCTTGCCAAACAGCGCTAAAACGCGCTTGGACTCACGCGAGAGCGCGGTCATGGAGCGCAGCAGCGGGGTCTTCTTGTCCAGGGCCTCGCCCGTGTAGGAGCAGAAAGCTGTGGGGATGCACAGGACATCGTCCTTAATGAATGCGGGGCTGGTGGGATCCCAAGCGGTGTAGCCACGGGCCTCGAAGGTGGCGCGCAGCGACTGCTGGGTCTCGTGCTCGAGGCTAAAAAGGGATCCGCCGCTTGACAGCGCGCAGGCAAGCTCAAAGACGGACAGGTCGAAGGAGAACGGCGCCTGGTCAAGGTAGACGCGGCCCTCGCGGCACTCCCCGCCCAGGCCGCGCGCCCACGCCGTGAAGTTGTCGAAGCAAGAAGCGGTGATCTCCACGCCCTTGGGCGCACCCGTGGAACCGGAGGTGAACAGGATATAGCACAGGTCATCGCCCGCTATCCAGCTGTCGCGGTCGCTCTGGCCGCCCATGGTCTGGGCGACATCGAGCTCCAAGCGATTGATGATGCGCGCGCCGTCCGCCTCTTTGGGCGAGAAATGGTCGACCGCAAGGACCGTAGGGGTTTTAAGCTGGCCGATGATGGAGGCAACGCGGGCCTGGGGCACGGAGTAGCGGTC
>URZR01000052.1 GCA_900552425.1 uncultured Collinsella sp.
GCGGCATGGATTCCGAGATCGAGGACGACACCGTCGACGTGATGGTCGAGAGCGCTTGCTTCAACGCCGGTCGCACCTCGCACACCAGCCGCGATCTGTCGCTGATCTCCGACGCCTCCATTCGCTTTGAGCGCCAGGTTGACGAGACTGGCTGCGTGGATGTCGCCAACGTTACCTGCGCGCTCATCGAGGAGCTCGCCGGCGGCGAGGTTGCTCCCGGCTATGTCGATGTTTTCCCCGCGCCCAAGACCATCGACAGCATTAAGCTGCGCCTGGCCCGCGTGCATGCCATCTGCGGTGCCGACATCGAGCCCGACTTTATCGAGCGTTCGCTTACCCGTCTGGGCTGCACCGTCGAGCGCGACGGCGAGGACTTTATGGTTACCCCGCCGAGCTTCCGTCCCGACCTGCCGCGCGAGATTGACCTGATCGAGGAGGTCCTGCGCCTATGGGGCATGGGCCGTGTGACGGCGACCATCCCGGCTGCCAAGAACCACATCGGCGGCCTGACCCGCGAGCAGAAGCTCACCCGCAAGGTCGGCGAGATCCTGCGCGCCTGCGGCCTCAACGAGACCACGACCTTTGGCTTTGCCGCCCCGGGCGACCTGGAGAAGATTGGCATGTCCACCGAAGGCCGCGGCTGCCCCGTGGTGCTCATGAACCCGCTGGTGGCCGAGCAGACCGAGATGCGTCGTTCGCTGCTGCCGGGCCTGCTGCAGTCCGTGGCCTACAACGAGGCGCACGGTACGCCCAACGTGCACCTGTACGAGGTCGGCAGCCTGTTCCACGGTCGCGAGAACGCCAGCCTGCCCAAGGAGACCAAGTCCGTGGCGGGTGTGCTCTCGGGCCAGTGGAGCGAGCAGTCCTGGAACATGAAGTACCGCAAGCTGCGCTTCTTCTTTGGCAAGGGCATTGTCGAGGAGCTGCTCGCCCAGCTGCGCATCGAGAAGGTTCGCTTCCGTCCCGTCGAGGGCGAGGGCTACGCTTTCTTGCAGCCGGGTCGTGCGGCCGAGGTTCTGTCCGGCGGAACCGTGCTGGGCTGGGTCGGCGAGATTCACCCCGAGGCGCGCGAGGCGATGGGCATCGATGAGGTCGTCGTTGCCTTTGAGCTCGACTTGGACAAGCTGATCAAGGGCGCCCGCAACCAGGAGAACTATCGCGAGTTCTCGCAGTACCCGGCCGTTGAGCACGACCTTGCCATTGTGGTTGACAACTCCGTGACCTGTGAGGATCTTGAGCGCCGCATTGCGAGCGCCGGCGGTAAGTTGCTCGAGGGCGTGCGCCTGTTCGACGTCTACCGCGATCCCATCCGCATCGGAGCGGGCAAAAAGTCC
Source organism: uncultured Collinsella sp. (assembly GCA_900552425.1). GTDB lineage: Bacteria > Actinomycetota > Coriobacteriia > Coriobacteriales > Coriobacteriaceae > Collinsella. The sequence continues at coordinate 1,335 of URZR01000052.1, forward strand.
ATGGCCTTTGCGCTTACGTATCGCTCCGACGACCACACGCTTACCAGCGAAGAGGTCGAGAAAGCGCACCAGAAGATTGTCACCAAGGTATGCAAAGGCGTAAACGGCGAGGTCCGCGGCTAGGGCTTGCGATGGGGGGGGCGTAGGGCCTGATGGCGGTTGCTGCGGAGCTCTGCGCGACCGCGGTGTTCGGAATAAGGCATCGCTGACCCTGCATATATGACACGCGCATTACAAAACGGCGTGCTGCTTTTGTGGCGGCGCGCCGTTTTGCTATCATAGCCTGCGGCGTGTTACGAATCATCTAGCTCGTAACACTGATGAAATGGTTCAAGCGGCGCTGCAATCCCATGTGCCGGCAACCGGGAGGCGTATATGCACATTCCAGATAACTACCTGTCCCCGCAGACCGATGCCGTTATGGCGGTGGCGATGGTGCCCGTATGGGTTCACTGCATCAAGAAAGTGCGCGCCACGCTCGATCGCGAGCATATGGCCTTTCTGGGTATTTGCGCTGCGTTCTCCTTTTTGCTCATGATGTTCAACGTGCCGCTGCCCGGCGGCACCACTGGTCACGCCGTCGGCGGCGCGCTCATCGCGCTGCTGCTGGGCCCCGAGGCCGCGGCTATCGCTGTCTCGGTCGCTCTGGCGCTGCAGGCGCTGCTGTTTGGCGACGGCGGCGTTCTGTCGTTTGGCGCCAACTGCTTTAACATGGCCTTTGTGCTGCCGTTTGTCGCTGCTATCGTGTTCCGTGCGCTCAACAGCCGTCTGCACGACAAGAGCTGGGGCACCTCGGTTTCTGCCATCGTGAGCGGTTGGGTCGGCCTGTGCCTGGCGGCCCTGTGCGCGGCAATCGAGTTTGGTATTCAGCCGATGCTCTTCACCAACGCTTCGGGCGCCCCTCTGTACTGCCCCTTCCCGCTGTCCGTGGCTATTCCGGCCATGTTGATCCCGCATATGCTGGTTGCCGGCGTGATCGAGGGCGTGGCGACGTCCGCCATCTACGGCTTCATTAAGAAGACGGCGCCGAGCATTATCGTCGGGCCTGAGGCTGTCGATGGCCAGCTTGCTGCCGATGGCCAGCTTGCCGCCGATGGTACCGCCAAGAAGACTTCCCTGATTCCCACGCTCATTCTGGTCGCCGTGCTTGTCGTGGCTACGCCGCTCGGCTTGCTCGCCACCGGTGACGCCTGGGGTGAGTGGGACGCCGAGGGCGCCGCGACCGCCGTTCAGGAGGCTGGCGACGACAGCCTGCAGGCTTCGGTCGGCCTCGATGCCCCGACCTTTGCCGACACCCTGCCCACGGGCGATTATCTGCAGGCCTATTCCGAGGAGCAGGGTCTTGGCTTTGCCGGCCAGGCTGCCATGTATATCCTCTCGGGCGTGATTGGCGTGGCGGTGCTGACCATCGCATTCCGCCTGGTCTCGCTGACGGTCAAGGAAAGCGGTGCTCATGGCAATAGCCGAGCTGCCTAGCTGGCTTACGGTCGAGCAGCGTTACGAGCCCGCGGGGGCTCGGCATCGTGTAATGCAAAAGAATGTCCTGCACCTGGCGAGCCTGCTTGAGCGGGTTCGCCTGGGTGGAGGCGCGAACGAGGGCGGGTCGATGGTCGACCGTGCCCTTTCTTGCGTTTCGGCTCCGGTGCGCCTGGTGGGGATGTTCGTCTGCGTTCTGTGCGTGTGCCTGACGCAGAGCCCGCTGTACCTCATGTTGATGGCGGCTATCGCGTTGGTGCTGGTCGCGGTGCGCCCTGTACGCGGGCTGTGCGCTACCTTTGTGCCGGCGTTGGCTGCCGCGGGGTTTGCCGTGGTTTTGGCGCTGCCTGCCCTGCTGCTGGGTGCTTCCGCCACGGGCGCCATGCTCAAGATTGCACTCAAGACGTTCATTAACGTGTCGCTGGTGCTGGGCGTTTCGTGGACGCTCACCTGGAGTCGCATGTCGGCGGCGCTTAAGATGCTGCGCCTGCCCGACGAGGTCATCTTTACCTTTGATATGGCACTCAAGCATATCGAGGTGCTGGGATGCACGGCGCACGATCTGTGCGAATCGGTCATGTTGCGCAGCGTTGGCCGTGCGCCTGAGGGATTTTCGCGTACCGATTCGATCGCGGGTATCATGGGCATGACCTTTATCAAGGCGATGGAGTGCAGCCACGCGATGGACGAGGCTATGCTCTGCCGCGGCTTTGCCGGTGCGTACCCGGCGCCCGGGCGGAGCGGCTTTGGCTGGCGCGATGCGGTTTATGCGGCCGTCGTGGTGCTGCTCGCCGCGTTGTGCGCGGTGCTGTAGCGCGGGCGGCCGAGCCGTCGATGTGGATAGGGAAGGGCGACGTTTTGGCAAACGATACGAATGGCGTGATGGGCGCGAGCGGTGCTACTGGCGCCAAGAGCGTGCCGCTCATCGAGTTTCGCGACGTGGTGTTCTCCTATGCGGGGCATACGGTTGTCGATGGTGTGTCGCTGCAGGTCGATCGTGGTGAACTCGTTGCCCTACTCGGTCCCAACGGCTGCGGTAAGACGACGATTATGCGCCTTATTAACGGCCTTGAACTCGCGGACGCAGGGATATACCTGTTTGGCGGGCACGTGATCGATGCGGCGTTTCTAAGGGATTCCGCGGCCGCTCAGCGGTTCCATCAGCGCGTGGGCTTTGTGTTCCAGAATGCCGACGCCCAGCTGTTCTGCGCTACGGTGGGCGAGGAAGTTGCTTTTGGCCCCGCGCAGATGGGGCTGCCGACAGACGAGCTCGAGCGCCGCGTCCGCGATGCCATGGAGCTGTTCCAGGTTGCCGATCTGGTCGATGCCTCGCCCTATCAGCTTTCGGGCGGGCAAAAGAAGCGCGTGGCGCTGGCTGCGATCGTGTCGATGAACCCCGATATCCTAGTGCTCGATGAGCCCACCAACGGGCTCGATGAGGACTCGTGCGACATCGTAGTCAACTTTTTGCTGGCCTACGTTGCTGCCGGTAAGACGGTTTTGATGAGTACGCACCATCAAGATTTGGTGCGCCGCTTGGGGGCCCGTGCCATCTATATCGATCGATATCACCATGTGGTCGAGGCGCCTTCGCCGTCGTATGGAACCGAGAGCGGTGCTGCGGAATAGTTGCTGCGTAGGGGATGCGTAGCCGCCCGCGCGGCTTTGCCGTGATGGTATAGTTATCCAGGTTTTTTATGGGGGTGGCTATGCCAAGCTGGAACATTCATATCGCTCAAACGGAGCGCTTGCTGACACGTGCTAGCGTGCTTGCCGATAACGTGCGCGACCGCAATGCCTTTTTGTTTGGTTGCGTGGTTCCGGACATTTTTGTGGGCTATATGGTTCCTGGCATTGCCGATCCCATCCCGTACCGCATCACGCACTTTGCTAAGCCCGAGCCTATCCCCAAACCACGCGAGCACGAGTTCTGGGATACCTATGTGACGCCGCTGCTTAAAAGTTCGCCCACCGGTGCGCCAGCCGCGGCGACCTCGATTATCGAGGAGCGCGAGCGACTGAACCGCGTGCACTATCCTCAGCGCTACAGGGATGCCGAGCCGGTTGTCGGTCCCGGCGCCTGTGAGTTCTCGCTTGCGTCCGAAGATGTGGCGCAGTCGCTGCTCGATTTAACGCTGGGCGTCTGGTCGCATCTGGTGGCCGATACCGTATGGAATACGCGCGTGAATCAGTACCTGGAGGCGCACGGCGGCAAGCCGTGCGAGGAATTCCGCATTAAAAAGCAGGGCGATTTTGACTGGTTTGGTAAGACGCTCGGCATTGTTTCCATCCCGCGTGCGACCGATCGTCTGTATACCGCTGCGGCACGTTTTGGGCAGTATCCCATCCATAAGGAGTATGCGCTCAAGACCATCGGCGTTATGCACGAGATTGTGCGCGAAAACCCCGGTGAGCCCGATCATCCGCCATACCGCCTGCTAACTGAGGAGTTTTTCGATGCAACGTTTACCGAGGTCATCGAGCTGACCGAGGTGGGCTTTGCGACTCGCGTTGCCGCTTCTGACGTCCCCGCAGTCCCTCTGATCACTAGCTGCTAGCTGGCCGGCTTGACGGCGAACAGCTCATCCCAATCGACCAATAGCTCCCGCCGCAGGGCATCTTCGGTGGTGCGTTCCTGATCGGTCTTTGGGATGTAGGGGAGCCCTGCCTTTTTATGGATGAGTTCGGCGATGTTGTTAAAGCTCTTCGTGTCTTTGATTTGCTCATAGGTTATCTGGATAACGTCATAGCCCATGCTTGTGAGGGCGGTGGTGCGCTCGGCATCGGAGAGACTTGCGGCTTCGCCATCGTGGGCGGAGCGGCCTTGGCATTCCAAGATGACGCCCATGCTGTCGGTGTTGCTCTCGATGAGGATATCGGCGTAGCAGCAGGTTTTGTCATACAGTGAGCGCGCGGCGTCGCTGAGTGGGATGCGCACGTTGTTTGCGATGTTGATGCCCATGCCGCCCTCGTTGCGGGGGAGCGAGACAAGCATGGAGGTCTGTACTTCGAAGGGCGAGGCGGTCTGCCCCGTCATGTGCTCGGCCGCCCAGCGCAGTTGTTTAACGCCGCGCAGGCCTGCAGCCTGCTTGGCGAACGCGGCGATATCCGCCGCGCTGAGGAGCGGCGGGCGCTTCCACAAATTGGTGTCATTGCCCTTGGTGTCGACAACACGCTCCCAACCGCAGTTGGGTGGAATGAGCTTAAGCGAAATGGCTTCATCGAGTTGTTGTTGCGTTCGCTCGCAGGGCGTAAACACTGCAAAGGAGCCGCACATCTCGTAGCAAGCCATGAGTAACTGGTTGCGTGAGACCTGCGTAGCAAGGCTGAGCAGCGTAAACTCGGGCGACGTGACATCAAATCCATGTTCAGTTTGCCTAAACGACCCGGGAGGCGGCTCTTGGGTCAGGAGGTGCGATTTAAACAGGCTTCGCGACCCGGATTGTGCTCGAGTGAATACAAGCCTGTGAAGCGGTGCATGAAGCAGGTCTTTTACAACTGCATGACTTCCGAGGCCGCAACATCTGCGATCCATATTGCCAAGGCTAATGGCGGGGTAAAGCCCTAATACCTGCGGCGGGATACGGTGATAGTAAAAAGCGGATTGACCGCATAGCGTCAGGTCCATGATATCCTCCTGGTCGAAATGTGCTTTTGGACCGTGCGATGCCAGCGTCAATTCGGAAGTATGCGGCAAAATCTGAACCCTGTGAGCAGACCTGGCTTTTGAGGCCAGTTTATCAGGCATTTTGTTGCGAAAAAACGGGGTGTGCTCGGAGGTCTCAGAATTTGCCGCATACTTCCGAAAACGCGGTCGATCTAGCTCTTGCTAAAACGATTTAGCAGCGTCGGGTAAGGTGTGGTTTCGCCATCGGGCGAACACTTTTAGCGCTTGGGACTTTATTTTTGGGCCTCGAAAGGTGGATTTCGCGCTTTTGGTAAAGAAATGGGTGCGTGTTTTGCCGTGTGCCGGCATTGACACAGAAAAAGGGCCCGGAAGGCGAAGCCTTCCGGGCCCTTTGCAATGCAAACATGCTTGCAAGTACGACTTAACGCACCTGAGCGACGTAAGCGACGTTGGTCGAGGAGACCTTGTCCTCGAGCTGGACGCTCATGCGGGGATCGCCGGCGGTAGCGACGGTCAAATCGCCAGCCTCGACGTAGCCGAGCTCCTTAGCGGTCTCGATCGCCTTGACGATCGTGCCGTTGACGGTACCCTGGGTAATCTCGGCCTGGTGCGGGATAACGCCCCAGTACATAATCATCTGCTGGACGGCCCACTCGTGGCGGGAGAACGCGCAGATCGGCATGTTGGGACGGAAGTGCGAGATCAGGCGAGCAGTACGACCGGTGGTCGTCGGCACGGTGATGCACTTGGCGCCAACGGTGGTGGCCATGTTCACAGCGGACATACCCACAACGTTGTTGACAACGCGGGTGCCGTGAGCATCGGCCGGAACCTCGAGCGGAGCGTGGGCCGGGAGGTACTTCTCGGTCTCGAGAGCAATGCTGGCCTGCATCTTGACGGCCTCGACCGGGTACTTACCGGCAGCGGACTCGCCAGAGAGCATGACGGCGTCGGTGCCGTCGTAGATGGCGTTAGCAACGTCGGCAACCTCGGCGCGCGTCGGGCGCGGGTTCTGCTGCATGGAGTCGAGCATCTGCGTAGCGGTGATGACGGGCTTGTAGGCCGCGTTGCACTTGGCGATGATCTCCTTCTGGATGTGGGGAACGAGCTCGGGCTTGATCTCGATGCCCAGGTCGCCACGGGCGACCATGATGCCGTCGGAAGCCTCGAGGATCTCGTCAAAGTTCTCGACGCCCAGGGCGCACTCGATCTTCGGGAAGATCGTCACGTGCTCGCCGCCGTTCTCGCGGCAAAGCTTGCGGATGCCACGGACGGACTCGCCGTCACGGATGAAGGAAGCGGCGATGTAGTCGATGTTCTCGGTCAGGCCAAAGAGGATGTCCTGACGATCGCGCTCGGTGATGGCGGGCAGCGAGATGTTGACGTTGGGCATGTTGACGCCCTTGCGCTCGCCGATCAGGCCGTCGTTCTTAACGACGCAGGTCATGTCCTGGCCACTGACGGACTCGACCTCGAGGGCAACCAGGCCGTCATCGATCAGGATGAGGGAGCCCTTCTCGACCTCGGAAGGCAGAGCCAGGTAGTCGAGGGAGATGTGCTCAGCGGTGCCATGGAAATCCTCGGACGTGGGCTGAGCGGTGACGACGATCTTATCGCCGGTCTTGACGGCAACCTTCTTGCCGTCGACCAGAAGGCCGGTGCGGACCTCGGGGCCCTTGGTGTCGAGCAGGATGCCGACAGGCAGACCGAGCTCCTTGGAAATACGGCGGACGCGCTCGATGCGACCGTGGTGCTCGTCGTAGGAGCCGTGCGAGAAGTTAAAACGGGCGACGTTCATGCCCGCCTTGATCATCTCGCGGATGGTCTCGTCGCTATCGCAGGCGGGACCCATGGTGCATACAATCTTAGTGCGCTTGTACATTCAGACCTCCATCTGACATCGTCTTGCGCTGATAGATAAACCATAAGAAATAAAACCGAGATGATTATAACGAAATGCCGACCGAATACCCCAAAAAATCGACCGTATGCCGAAATGGAAGTTCATTTTTTGCGGGAAAAACGGTATATGAAAAATCTTTACCAACCACTCCAACCGCTGCTATCTGGGAGATATGTCAGTTTGGCGATGTGCCGAAGAAAAAACGTTTTACCAATGTTGAGCATCACACGGTCTGCACCGTTGCGTGCGGACCATATTTCCAAACCGATTGTTTTGGCTAGACGCGTCGCTTTGGGGTACCATAGCTCCACTATCAACTGCCGCTCAGCACGGCAGCCTTGATGAGCCCTTGCCCTTCTCCTGGGAATTATGATCGGGCATCAATCTGCTGAGTGGCCCGAATCCCAGGAGGGGACTCTATATGCAAAAGGAATACCTGTCCGCCGCGGCGGAGGTGCTCAGCGACCAAGGTGTCGATGAGAACCTCGGCCTGAGCAACGACGAGGCGTCTTCGCGCCTCGCCAAGACAGGCCCTAACAAGCTCGAGGAAGCCGAGAAGACGCCGCTGTGGAAGCGTTTCTTTGAGCAGATGGCCGACCCCATGGTCATCATGCTGATCGTTGCCGCCGTCATCAGTGCGCTCACGGGCATGGTCAAGGGCGAGCCCGACTTTGCCGATGTTGCCATCATCATGTTCGTCGTTATCGTCAACTCGGTGCTGGGCGTGGTCCAGGAAGCCAAGAGCGAGGAGGCCCTCGAGGCCCTGCAGGAGATGAGTGCGGCGCAGTCCAAGGTGCTGCGCGACGGCAAGCTCGTGCACCTGCCGAGCGCCGAGCTCGTGCCCGGCGACGTGATCATGCTCGAGGCGGGCGACTCCGTCCCGGCCGACTGCCGCGTGCTCGAGAGCGCCACGATGAAGATCGAAGAGGCCGCGCTCACCGGCGAGTCCGTGCCCGTAGAGAAGCACGCCAACGTGATCGAGCTCGCTGCGGGCACCGATGACGTGCCGCTCGGCGACCGTAAGAACATGTGCTATATGGGCTCCACCGTCGTGTACGGCCGTGGTCGCGCCGTCGTGGTCGGCACCGGCATGAACACCGAGATGGGCAAGATCGCCGGCGCCCTGGCCGAGGCCAAGGAAGAGCTCACGCCGTTGCAAGTGAAGCTCGCCGAGCTCAGCCGCATCCTTACCATTATGGTTATCGTCATCTGCGTCGTCATCTTTGGCGTTGATATCATCCGCCACGGCGTGGGCAACGTTCTTACCGATCCGACCGCCTTGCTCGACACCTTTATGGTTGCCGTCTCGCTCGCCGTCGCCGCCATCCCCGAGGGCCTGGTTGCCGTCGTGACCATCGTCCTTTCGCTTGGCGTGACCAAGATGGCCAAGCGCCAGGCGATTATCCGCAAGCTCTCTGCTGTCGAGACCCTTGGCTGCACACAGACCATCTGCTCCGACAAGACCGGTACCCTGACTCAGAACAAGATGACTGTGAAGAAGCTCTGCACCGGGGGCCAGATCATCCCGGCGGACGGGGCGGACTTCTCTCGCCCGGAACAGCGGGAGCTGCTGCGTGCCGCCCTGTTATGCAGCGACGCCACGGTGAACGAATCCGGAGAGGTGGGAGACCCCACAGAGACCGCCCTGGTGCGCCTGGGCGAGAGCTACGGCTTCGACGAGGCGGAGGCGCGGGGCAAGTATCCCCGTCTGGCGGAGCTGCCCTTTGACTCCGACCGGAAGCTGATGAGCACAGTCCACCAGTTGCCGGACGGCCTGACCATGCTGACCAAGGGGGCCGT
>URZR01000053.1 GCA_900552425.1 uncultured Collinsella sp.
CAGAGAGGCGCCAGTACAGGTCGTCGGCGACCGTGGCGTCGGCGGCCTTCTGCCATGCGGCGGTGTTGTCCTCCAGCACGTGCTTGGCCACCTTGGGAGTGGCAGCCTTGGGCTTGACGGTGACGGCGTTGCCGCCGACCAGGACCATGACCGGCGCGGTGCCGGCCTCGTTTTGGGAGATGGCGTCGTCTTTGGTGACGATGAGCCAGTAGCCGCAGGGTAGCTCGGCCGTCGTGCCCGCGTTAAGGGCCACGGACACGGCGCCAGAGCTCTGGAGGGAACGAGCGAGCTGTGCGCTCAGCGCGCTCGTAAGGTGGGAATCGGTGTTGAGCCACTCGGCAGCTTCCTGCGCGGTGGTCTGGGAATTGGGCATGCCGGCGCTGTGCAGCACAGGCAGCGCGGCGTCGCGCACGGCGTCGCTTGCCCAGGCGAGGTCGGTGGCGATCTTGGCGTCGCCGTCGCCGTCGACGACGTTGGCGCTAAAGATCTGGTAGGCATCGTAGCTGCTCGCCACGGTGCCGCTCACCGTGATGGATCCGGTCGCGCTCGGCGCGGCCTGCGCGGATGCGGGGAACACAACCGCGCAGGTGCCGATCAGGAGGGCAAGCAGCGCAAACAAGATCGGGAAGGAGCAAACTTTCTTATTCACGACGCTCGCCTCCCTTCGCATTCGCCTTGCGACGAATGTGCATCCAGGCTGCAGCAGCGCAAAGCACCGCCGCGCCGGCAAGGTACGTCAGAGTGACGCCCGACATACCAGAAAGGGGCAATGTGGTGGAGTAGGTGTTGGTGAAGGTGGGGGTGGACTCGGGCTTGGTGCCGTCGAAGTTGACAGGATGCTGGTCTTTCGTGGCGATTTCCTTGCCGTCGGCGTCCTTGATCTTGGTGTAGGTCACCGACTCGGCCTCGATCGAACCGTCCTCCTGGTCCTTCATCCTGACATCAAATCGATAGACCGACTTGTCGTACTTATATTGCGAGAACCACGAAACCTCTGCACTCTCGCGCACGTAGTACGTGAAGTCTTTGTAAGCACCACGACCCGGATTATCAGATTCCCTCTGCTTCAAGTTTTTAAGGCCGTACTCAATATCGGGGAAATAAAGCTCCTGGGGGTTGTCGCCGCCGGCTTTGGTCTTAACCCCCACGGCATTATTGAACTGCTCGTTATCCGCAAACTCGAGCGTGAATTCCTTCATCTCGCCGCCCTTAACGACCTTGGTCGCCGCAGGTGTCCAGGAACCAAGAGAGTCATAGGACTCAATTTTGTTGGTAAAGGTCGGGTTATCATTGTCACCGATAACGACCGTAGTCGTCGTGTCATCTGACGAGTTGTTATCCGATGGACGCGTAACGGAGTAGTTTGCGCGATCAAGTTCTACGAAATCCTGATTCCCCTCGGCCTTTTTAGAGACGGTGACTTCATTCACCTTGTAATAATTAATAGGAATCGCCATGAGATGGTCAGTTTTGTATGAATTGCTATCGACTGTTGCCACGATCTTGTAAATGGTCTTATCGAATTTGGTATCCAATTCGTTGTCGCCGCTGATGGGCTCCTCAACTAGATAGAAAACATACAGCCCCGAAGAATAGTCCTTGCCAGAGTCGAAGGTGATACTGCCGGTTGACGGATCAACAGTTGCCTCACCTGCAACGATGCAATCGCCCATATCAATTGTGCCGTCATCTTTCCAAGAAGGTGCTGTATCGCCATCCTGACGCAGCAGCATAAACTTGTATCCGTGTCCGCTAAGGCTTTGCGAGACATCATCTTTTTTTAAGCACCTTGGTGGCGATAAGCTTCATGTTCGGATAAACGCTCAGCTCAGCGACTTCGCCAACGGTGAGATCGCCGTTGGTCATGATGCCGCCACCATGGGTGTACGAGTAGTTGCCACTGATGATGGTCGTAGCTGCCAATTGCGCCTTTTCTACGGCCTCATCAGTCGGATGGGCCTCCAAACCGAACATGTACTTGGCCTCGGCACCGCCGTTGGCATCGATGGTTATCTTCGTTCTATCGCAAGTGCCCTGCCAGCCAGCTGAGCCGCCGCCGAGCATCTTGCCGAGCACAACTGCAACCGTCTTATTGCTGTCATCCTTGCGCACGAGGAAGAAATCCTTGTGGCCGGCTTCTTTGAAGTCTTTGGTAATGTAGTCAGGATTGCTGTCCTCGTTCTTGCTATTACCACCGGCAGACATGTGATTACTTAAACCATTATCCGTATTGTTGTAGATTGCGGCACCATTTGAGTGCGAAACAATTGTCTCGCCCGTAGGGCAGGCACCGATGCCACCACCCCAGCCGCCGGCCTCGTTATCAGTAATCAGCGTCCTTACGATGTTAAGCTTGCCGTCCTTTTGGACAAAGACGCCACCGCCGCCCCAATCGCCGCCACGGCTATTACCCGTCATGGTCTTGTTGTTGGTGATGTAAATCTTGTTGGACGTGCCCGGCTTAGTCCCAATATCGCCGGTAGTACCGGTGGAAATACGGAGACCACCGCCCTCGGCGTTTTCAGATTCGTTGCCGGCAATCGTGCCACCAGTCATGGAGAACTTGATGATTGGCTGACTATGGAAACCAGCGTAGATTCCGCCACCAGCCTCTTTGGAGTAATTGGCAGTAACGGATCCACCCGTCATGGTTAACGTCCCTCTGTGTGTGCATGCAATTCCGCCGCCGCCAAGCAGACCGAAGTTGTAAACACTGGAATCAGCAATCCAAGCGCCGACTCGATTGTTGGTAATATTGGCAGATCCGCCGATGGTGACGTTCGCGCCCTTGGTATAAACACCGCCACCGTATCCGCCGTCTCCGGTGTCACCGCCGCAGCTTTTGCCGATGCCCTTATCGTACGTAGCATTACCCGAGATGACACCGCCGGAGAGATTCAACGTGACACCGCTGTCGGCAAAAATACCACCACCGGAAGCAGCCTTATTCGCCGCGATCACACCGCCGGTCATGTTGACCGTGACTTTCGCGCCCGCTACGCACAGGCCGCCGCCCCAGCCGCCACGTTGCTGATTGAGATTCGCGCCAGTAATAAAACCGCCATTGATATTCACATGAGTTTCGTTGCTTCTCCCCTCGGCATAGATGATATGACCGTTGTTGGTCAAATCCCTCGGTGTCGTGATCATGCCACCGTTGAGGTTAAGCGTGCCGCCATCCGCAACAGAGATGACCTGTTGGACCGAACCCCTGTTAGATGCAGCAACGATTGCGCCGAAACCGCTGACGACGTGCTCAGTCGTGGTTTCAGTGGTGGTGGTGCCAAGGGTATCTGCGTTAGGCGCGCTCGTGGTTTCATAATAGGTTAAGCTCTGAGGAGTACCTTTGTTGTCACCGGTCCATGCCATAGTTGCAAGCTTGCCAGGATTGTTATCAACGACCGAAGGTGTATCGCTAACATGGGCAGAGTCTTCAACGGTAAGCGCACCGCTCTCTACCGTAATGAACGTGTCGTTATTACCAACGCGGTAATAAAGCTTGTGACCCGCAAGGTCGATTGTAGTATTTTGCCTGATAGTGATTGGCACACTTGAACTAATGTCAGCCTTAAGACGTAGTTTATCGGGTTTAGTCGGGGCGTTAAGGTACGCTGTCAGGTCTCCGTCACTCGCCAGCAGCGTGTACCCATCCTTATCTTTTTGAAGTCCCGGAACCTCACCTTCATTTGCAACAGTAGCGACCTTATAGACAGACTGTCCATCATCCGCGGGCTGCGCAGCGCTCTCGGCTCCCGTGTCATCAGACGACGGGGCCGTCCTGAGAGCATCGTCGCCAGTCCCGTCGCCCTCAGTCTCGCCGCTATTCAGCTTTTCGGTATCCCCGTTGTTGGTGCTGTCTACATCAGTAGACTCACTTGAGGAACCCCCCCCCATCACAGTTTCCTCGGTAGAAACCGCCTGATCATCGTTGGCAATGGCCTGCGAGATCGGGGGCATGACGAGCGACAGTACCAGGCTCAAAACGGATGCTCCGCACAAAACGCCTGCCAGTACACGGCGCGTCGCTTTATTGCTCTGCTTAGTTTTTTCTGAATTCGCTTTCATCGATGTCTCCTCCCCAAGAGACCGCGATCTTGCTCTTTCACTATCAAACGTATCTGCGCAATCTGTAATTGCGCTCGCTAAGTGATGCAATTATAACGATTGTTTGAACATCTAGGCAAAAATACCGATAGTTTTGTAGCGAATTCTCAATTCTCTTGACATTTGCTCGGATTAACCTTCGTTTATTCGCTATGAAATATCTATTTCTACTGGTAATTAAGCCAGCTATCAGTTTTTTAATAGCATTTTATTTATTTGCACAACATTTTGCTCAAGAGCAAACATCCTGTGAACGGTCGAAAATCGACCGTGAGCGGTAGGCCATCAACCGGGATGAATACCCTATCAAATTGATGAGAATATCTTTAACCCATCGGTGGTTAGAAGCGTAATGTTCAGACAGCCATATTTGAATTTATGCGCAGATTTTAGGCATCAATTCGCCCAAATCGCCTGAGGCCACCACAGAGGTGCCTGTCCCCTTTTGTGGTGATTCTGCCCCGGCGCTACAGCAGATGCTCCTCGATAAAGATTGCGATGCCGTCTTCGTCGTTGCTCGCGGTTACATAGTCGGCGGCGGCACGGGTGGCGTCGCTGCCGTTTGCCATGGCCACGCCCACGCCGGCGTCGGCCACCATGCAGGTATCGTTATCGGCATCGCCAAACACGCAGATGTTCTGGAGCTCCATATCGTTGAGCTCCGCCACGCGCACAAGGCCGCGCGTCTTGGACACGCGCGGGTCCATGAACTCGTAGAGTCGCTGCGTGGTTTGCAGAGCCGCCGCCTTAACAGTGTTATCGGCAAACGTCGACGCCCGCTCAATCACCCGCGGCATTACCTCGGGCGTCATAGTAAACATCACCTTGGGCTGCGGCTCGCTCAAGAACTCGGCAAAATCGACCACCTGATAGGGCACGCCGTCGACGCGCGACAGGTGCTCGACGCACGCATTGCTCTCGGGCACGTAGAACACGCCGTCTCGGGGGCAGACGGGCGTTGCCGGAAGGTCCGCCATGTGCTTGCAGATGCGCGCGATGGTCTCGCCCGGCAGCGGATAGCTCAGCTCGTTGATGTCGTGCGCGCGGTCAATGACCTCGGCACCGCCACAGCCCACCAGCACGTCTACCAGGCCTTCGATGCCCCAGAGCTCGTACATGGCCTCGGTCGCGTGGGCGTCGCGCCCGGTGCACAGGCCAAAGAGCACGCCACGCTCGCGCAGGGCGCGGATCGCCGCCACGGTGCGCGGGGACACCGTGTGCTGGCTCGTGAGCAGCGTGCCGTCGATATCGCAGAACACGGCTTTGATGTGGCTAAAGGTGGTGTCCATGGGAGCCTTTCTGGGTTGTGCGGCGATGTGGGGTGTATTCGCAAACGGCGTACATGGTATACCAAGGCGCGGATGCTGCCTGTCAAAGCAAAACCACCACAAAGGTGCCTGCCCCCTTTGTGGTGGCAGGATGCAGGATGGCCTAGCCCGGAGCGCAAACCATCACAACATTCGACGTTTTTCGGCAAAATCGCGATTTTCATCGAATGTTGTGATGGTTTGGAAGCCCCGACCACCACAAAGGTGCCTGTCCTCATTGTGGTGGTTCTGAACGACATCTTATGCCGAGGCCTTGGCCTTGCGGCGCTTGCGGACCGCGTGGATCACGATGTCCAGCAGCAACAGCACAATGGCCACGACCACAATGAGCACGGCAAACTCGCGCTTGCCCCAGTGGCGGCCGGCCAGCGACTTTTGCTTGTCGACGTCCTTCTTGTTGTACTTGGTGCGCACGCAATGCACCAGCAGACGATGGTCGTTCACGCCGTAGGGCGTGCAGGTGACGAGCGTCACCTTGTCGGCGCCGGGCTCGATGGTCAGTGACTCCATCTCCTCGGGCAGCACGACCTCGGAGTCCACCATCTTGTAGGCGAGCGTCTTGTTCATGGTGTGCAGCAGCACCAGGTCGCCGGGCTCCAGCGAGTGGATGTCGTCGAACATGCTCAGGTTGCGCATGCCCGAGTGCGCGGTGAGCACGCAATGCGTCGAGGTGCCGCTCACCGGCAGGCTCGTGCCCTCCAGGTGGCCGACGCCCGCCATAAGGACTTCTTCGCTCGTGCCGTGGTAGATGGGCATACTCACGTCGATGGAGGGGATCTCGACCCAGCTCATCATGGGGTCACGGTCAAAGATGAGCTGCTGGGCGTAGGGCTCGATCTGGTCGGCGGGGAGCTCGGTGGCCTCGCCCGCCAGCTGCTCGTTAAAGGAGCGCGCCTGGAGCAGGATGCGCTCGCGCTCCTCGGCAGACAGCGCGTCCACGGTGCTGGACACGGTGCTGATCTGGTTGAACACGCCCGAGGCCTCGAGCCGGTCCAAGATCCACGGCCAGGTCATAAGGCCCACGCCAATAAGGATGATGACGATGGTGATGAGCCGGTCGGCCCAGCGCGGCAGTCGCTTGCGACGACGCTTGGGCTTTGGTTGAGGTTTGGGCTGAGGGCTTGAGCCGCCGTTGTCCGCGGCGTTATTGCTCTTCATATGTTTGGCGCCCTGCACCATCGCCGGTCACTCCTCTACAACTCAGGTTGTCTAAACAAATAATAGCCGATTAGCAGGCTCCCCCGCCCGACAACACAGCTAGACCGCACCGTCCAGTCGAGGATAAGCCAGCATTTGAGTTTTCAAAATGTCCCGAATCGGCTGGGCGATTCGGGATACAATGTCTGTAGGAAACGACGCACCCCGCGTAAGTGATCGAAAGCGCGGGCGACCAGTTTCCGGTGTTGTTAAATGCCCGGGCCTCTAACCCCGGGCATTCTTATTTGCGCTTGCGGCGCAAATGCCTTCTACCGTCCGCACCGCGCGTGCGCCTACGGACCTTAAACCGAACCTCATACGAGTCAAGAAACGCGATGACGAACGTGCCCGCATCGGACGGTGGAGGCTGGCTTCGTTGTCCCAAAAAACAGGGCAGACTCCAGTGCGGAGTCTGCCCCGAAAAATGAATGGCAAAGCAAGAACGTGGATGGACGAGAAAAGTGTCCGCAAGTCTCATGGCCATCACATCCCACCTGCCAAAGGGATGGGTGAGCGAGCGTTACTCCTGCTCGGACTCCTCGGCCTGCTTACGGCTGCGGATGAGGTGCGCCACGCCGATGCACAGCACCGCGCCACCAGCGATCCAAGTGAAGGTCACGCCGTTGAGACCGGTCAGCGGGAGGTTGGAGCCCTTCTTGTTCTTGACGGTAAGGGTGACGGTACCGTCCTCGACTGACGGGGTAACCATAGTGGCGGAGTCACTCTTCTGCACAGTAACCTTCAGCGTATTTACAGCTGTTTTTTCGTCGAGCGCCACACCCTCGTCTTTATCAAGACCCTCAGACGTGATTTTGAAGGTAAAGTCGTCCAGCGTATTGTAGCCAGGGTTGCTGCCCTCGACCTCGTGCACCGTGTAGGTACCAGCATCGAGACCCTTGACATTAATCTTGCCGCCATTCGCTGTTTTGAACTTATAGGCCTTATCGACAAGAACGCCATCGCTGCCGACATACATACCCTTGGAGCCAGCATCGTCAGGATCGGTTGCTTGGATGGTGAACTCTACATTGTCAATTTTAGTAGCATCAGAATCAGCATCCTGCTTGATAAGCTCAAGCGCGTAGGTGTAGTCACGGACGGTGTCGGGCACAGACTCACCCTTTCCTCCGCTCATGGGATTGTTGGAATAGATGAGCTTAACTTCGTTGTCGTTGCCCGTGCTGCCAACGGTAACCTTCTCAGCCTTCGCGGGATTGAGTTTTGCGGTGTAAGTGACGACGACCTTGGAGTCTTTGGTAATGACAATTGCAGGGGAGTCATCCTTAGCGGTCACAGTCTTCAGATTTTCAAACTTAACCGTCAGAAGATTATTGTTTCCAGTCGTATCGTAATTAACCGCGCCATCAGGAAGTTGAACCTCAGTTCCGGTCGTATCGTGGTCATTCGCATAAACCGTAACCTTGACCGAATTTTCGTCGGCAATTAGACCGGCAGAGAGTTCGTCGTGGAACTCGTAGTAATAGGTGCCGAACGAGGCAACATTTTCGGCAACGGTGCCGGTCAGCTGATAGTGAACAACCTGGCCAACCTGTGAGTCAGCCTTGTCGGCCCAATCGCTGCCGAGCTTGTCGTCCTTAATCTTCTTTGTAACCGTAGGAATACCGGTCTTCTCGGTAACCTCAACAGCATTGCCGCCCACAACAGCGAAGATCGGCGAAGTGCCAGTCTGCTTTTTGCCGGAATAGCTATCCGCAGTGCCGATAGAGTCAACGTCCGTCAGGAAGAGATAGTAGCCAGAGTTATCAAATGATACTGAGATGTCCGCGGCGAAAGCAGCGGTAGAAGCTCCCCTTGGCGTGACAGGAGTAGTGTCCTTGACCCAGCTAGCAATCGTATCGAGCAAATCACCATTGTTCACAATCTGAGAAGCATCCTGGAGATATGTGGCCATCCAGTCGGCGACGTCCTGTGCAGAGGGAGTCCCGGGAAGCTCGCCGCCTTTCTCGTCACTCCTTATGGCGGTAATGATGCCATTCCTAGCAGTGTCAGATAGTCCGTCGGCCCAATCGACGTTGGACGCGACCTTCTTCCCGTTCTTGTCCACGACATCGGCCTTAAAGATCTGGTATGCCTTGTACTTCACATCGCCGTTCTCAGTGTTCTTATTGATGGTGATGCTATTGGTCGTGGCAGCCGCCGCATCTGAAGCAAACGCCATGGTCACCGGGGCCATGACTCCGCCGAAGCTCAACGCTGCTGTGAGGCCGGCGGTTACTGCCAGGCGTGCGATGTTCTTGCTCATGCTCATCTTCTTTTCCTCCGTTTTCCGTTTGATTCTCATTCGATCGGTCATCATCTGTCTGTGTCTTAGCATCTACTTCGCTACGTCTCGCCCCGCTCTCTGTGGGGCTGCCAGCTACTCTTTATGGCTGCCACCTCCCCGCTTGACCAGGAGCGCGACCACGACGAGCGCGGCTCCGGCGACCGCTGCGGCGGCCGCGGCGTACATTGCCATATCGCCAGTCGAGGGCATAAAGCCTCCGGTGGTAATGCTAGGGGGTGTGCCGGTGGGCGTGTTAATGAGCGACGCCTCCAGGCTGCCCGTCGACCCGTCCGCGCTGTCGACGCGCAGGGGCGACTCGGCAGTGATGGTGAGCTTGGGCTTGGCGGCGGCCACCTGGTCGACGTCCAGACCCTCGGCCTTGACCGTCACGGAGCGCGTGCCCTCAAAGGCGGTGTAGCCCTTGGGCGCCTTGAGCTCGCGGACCTCCAGCTTGCCCGAGTCCACGCCCGAGACGGTCACGCGGCCGTCCTCGCCCGTGGTGACGGTGGCCTTGCCTTGCGCATCCCACGTGCCGTCGGCCGCCAGCGCGCGACCGCGGTCGTCGGTGATGCTCAGGACCGCCCCGGGCAGCGGCTTGTCGCCGTCGCTGCCGCGCTTGGTGAGCGCGAGATCCCAGGTGTAGGCGCATGCATCGTCGCTCGGCGTGCTGGTGAAGCCGGCGTCGCCGGACTGGTCGGCAAAGGGAGAGCGCGGGTAGCGCAGGTAGACCTCGTTGGGGTTGCCCTTCGCGATGCCGTGGTTGCATGCGCTGTTGAGCGGCGCATTGTACACGGCGACCACGCGGGCGCCCGCGGTGAAGGTGTCGGCCCCGCCGAGCGCGGCGACCAGGTCGCCGGTGTGCACGATGAAGGTCCCGTCCGCGGCCACCTTGGTGGCGCACTGGGCCGTGATGTCGGTCCAGCCCTTCGCGGCCTTAGTGCCGGCGCGTCCGTCCTTGCCGGTGGCAACGGCGTCGAAGCCGCCGTCCGCTCCCGCCGCCACGTACACGTGTATGCTCGCGGCGACCTTGGAGAGGTCGAGCCCCGCGCTCATGGTGTCGACGAACTGCACCGTATAGGTGTCGTAGGCGGTGAGCCCGGCCGGGACCGTGGCAGAGAGGCGCCAGTACAGGTCGTCGGCGACCGTGGCGTCGGCGGCCTTCTGCCA
>URZR01000054.1 GCA_900552425.1 uncultured Collinsella sp.
AAGTGCGGATGCTTCGGGGGTCCAAAATAGGTCGTTCACTTCGCGGAAAAGCATTCACCTTCGATTCGTGAGAGACGCCCCTACCGTGGCAGCCGAATCGTAAAGCGGCTGCCGACGCCCTCGACTGAGGTCACGCCAATGACACCACCATGGCTATCGACGATCCACTTGGCAATGGCAAGCCCCAGACCCGAGCCCTGCGCGCCGGCATCGCGTGCGTTGTCGGCGCGGTAGAACCGTTCAAACGCGTGAGCTGCGGATTCCTGGTTCATGCCGATGCCCTCGTCCTCAACACTTATGTCGATCGTGCCCAAGCCCGCATTGGGCGTTATGCCAAATGTGACGGTCGTTCCCGCATCCGAGTACTTGGCGGCGTTTTGCACGATCACGCGCAGAGCCTGCTTCACGAGCGCCACGTCGACGGGCGCGTCGCAGCGCGGGTCGCTGGCAAGCAAGGCGTCAAAAGCCAGCCGATACGTGTGCTCGGCATCGATCATCTGTGACTCCTCGCATACCTCGCCGACCAGTGCGGCCAGGTTGGTATTCGCATGCCGCAGGGCCGTGCGTCCGGCATCGCCGCGCGCCAAAAACAGCAGCTGCTCCACGAGCTCCTGCATATGCTCGCTTTCGGCCTTGAGGGACGCGATGGATTCCGCCAGCACGTCCGGGTCATCTTTGCCCCAGCGGTCGAGCATGTTTACGTAACCCTGAATCACCGCGATGGGCGTTCGTAGCTCGTGGCTTGCATCGTTGACAAAGCGCATCTGCTGCAGCTTTGCCTCTTGCATCTGGCGCAGCAGGCGGTTGAGCGCGACCTCGATGCTCGCCAGGTCGGCGTCGCCGGTGGTGACGCTCGGCGAGTCGACGCTCGCGCGCTCGATGGCCTGCTCGAGCGTTTCCATCTTGCCGCCGGAGAGCTGCATGCGGCCGAGTTCGTCCACGCGCAGGGCCAGATCGTTGAGCGGCGCCATGGTGCGGCGCACGCGGCGGGCGCCGCCGAGCATGTTGAGCACGCTGATGACCTGCCAACCCACAACTACAAGGTAGAGAGGCCATAGCGTGACGAGGTCCTGCGCGAGGGGGAAAGTCTTGGTGGTACGCGCAAGCTCGACGGTATAGGTGAGCGTGGCGGGGTTCCAGCCGTGCGCGGGCGTCAGCGACATGCCGTGGACGGCGGCACCGGGGATCCATCCCGCGGTAAACGCGCCGTCGGGCAGCGTTTGGTTATAGCCATAGATGAGGATCGCCGCCGCAGCAACCAGCAGCCACAGGTCGAGCCAGATGTAGCTCGCCAGGCGGCGCCACATGTAGCTCCAGTTGATGGCACGGGCGATGGAGGTGACGCGCTTGGCCTCGGCATTACGCGCGGCAGACATAGCCCACCCCGCGCACGGTTTGGATGATGCGGGCACCGCCGGCGTCTTCGATCTTGGCGCGCAGGTGCGCGATGTGCACGTCGACGTTGTTGGTGTCGCCTACGTATTCGTAGCCCAGCGCCTCGTGCGCGATGCGCTCGCGCGTGAGCACGGTTTCGGCATGCGTCATAAGCAGGGCGAGGACGTCGAACTCGCGGGCCGTGAGCGCGATGGGCGAGCCGCCGACCGTGACTTCGCGGCGGTCGGGATCGAGCGCGACCGAACCCACGGTGAGCGCGGCGGGGGAGGGCGCGGCAGCGGTCTGGGCCGTGTCGGTTGCCGGGGACATTGTGGCGATACCGGCGGCCGTGCCGCTCGCTACGCCAGCCCCGGCGCTGGCGCCGCCAACGCCCGAAGCCGCTCGCACGGCTTCCGAGCGCTTCAGTGCCACGCGGATCCGTGCGAACAGCTCCTCAATCGCAAATGGCTTGGTCAGGTAATCGTCGGCGCCGGCATCGAGCCCGGCCACTTTGTCCATCACGGCATCGCGCGCGGTGACCATAATCACCGGCACATCCTTGTGCTTGCGGACACGCCGCAAGACCTCCATGCCGTTGAGCTGCGGCAACAGCACGTCGAGCAGAATCAGATCGTAGTCGCGCTCCAGCGCCAGGTCCACGGCAGTGCGGCCATCGGCGGCGTGTTCCACCTGGTAGCCCTCGTGCTCCAGCTCGAGCGTCACAAAGCGGGCGATTTTCTCCTCGTCCTCTACGATCAGGATCCGTGCCATGCGTGCCCCCGTCTGCGATTACTTGTCGTCGTTGAGATTTTGCTTGATGTCGTCCGCGGCGTTAGCAGCGCTATCCATAAGGTTGTTGATGCTGCCGGGCACGTCGCCGTCGCTGTCGATGCGGTAGCGCATGCCAAAGAACAGGCCAATCAGCATCAGCCATATCGTGGCGCCCCAGGCAAACAGCGCGACGATGGGAATCAGGATGGGGATGTTGAGGATGATCGCATCGCGGCGCGTGGCGATAAACTTGGTGTCCAGACTCAGGCGGAAGAGCTTTTTGAGGTACTCCCACACGCTGTCCATCTTCTTGGAGAAGTCGGTCTTTTCGCTCGACTTTTCGTAGGCTGCCTGCGCGGCGACCATCTCGGCAGAGGGCTCATCGACTGGCGCGGACTCGGTGGCGGCATGCGCCGACGTGGTCTGGGTCTTGCCCTGCGACTCGAGCCAAATGATGGCATCCAAAACGTTGCCGTCGGCAGCGTCGAGCGCCGCCTTGGCATCGGTGTAACTCACGTTGCACTTGGTGCGGATGGTTTCAACTTTTTCGAGGTCGTCCATGACCTGTCCTTTCGTTCGATGGGCGCGACGCCGGGCAATTTGCTCGGGCGCGAGCGTTGCGTTCGGCGGTTTGCGTTGCGCCGCCCCGCCCTTGGTCGAACTCTATAGTGCAGGTTATAGATTAAGCGATTCTTGAGCCAAGATTAATGTTGGATGAGTTTTTGGGTGGTGTGGGCACAGCCTTTTGGATAGCTAGCAGCGGGGTCTAATACTTTTCCGGAGAAGTGAACGAGTGAAATTTGACCCCCGTAGCATCGACACTTTAGAGGTGCCGTTTCCCGCGGTTTCGATACTAGAATCCTGCGATTTTGCCGTCGAAAAATGCGGATGTTTCAGGGGTTCAAAAACAGCCGTTCACTTCTCGGGAAAAGTATTAGACCTCGACAGCGGGGGATGGGGTGCCGGTGTAAAACGGCGTCAAGGGTTGGTCGAGCAGGCTGTTTCTCCATTGATGTCCGCACGGCGTGTGACACTTACCCTGCCGCCCTGCTCTGCCGCGGCGGCATGTACCCGAACAGCGACCCTCTAAGGAGTTCGATATCGATGAGTGATAACACCAAGCATCTCGCAAAGAAGTGCGTCAAGGACGCGGGGCCGTGCCTCGTGCTGTGCCTTGCCGGCGCAGCGGTCGCGCTGCTGGCTGTTCTGGGGCCGTTCGACGTGCTCCGAAGTGCCGTCTCTCTACACATTTGCATGGCCCTTGCCGGCGCCATGATGACCGGCGGCGCGCTCGATCTGGTTTTTTGGGTGCTTGACCCGTTTGGATGGAAGAACGAGGGGTAAGCCCTAAGGGATGGAAGGGCTGGAACGGTTGGCTTAGTGATCGTGCAGAATGCGGGCTAGCGACTTACAGGGAAGTGGTGATCCGATGACGGTCTATGTGACGGGCGATATTCACGGCGGCCTCGACATGCAAAAGCTGCGCGATTGGGATCTTGGGGAAAGCCTGACGAGCGACGACTATCTCATCATTGCCGGCGATTTTGGCTTTCCGTGGGATTTCTCTGTCGAGGAGTGCGCCGACATCACTTGGCTGGAGTCGCGCCCCTATACCGTGCTGTTCGTCGACGGCAACCACGAACGTTTCGACCACTGGGCAGAGCGCCCCATGGAGTTGTGGCACGGTGGGCTGACGCAGCGTTTGTTGGACACCTCGCCCATACGGCGCCTGACGCGCGGCGAGGTTTTTGAGCTCGACGGCTCAACGGTCTTTACCATGGGCGGCGCCACGAGCGTGGACAAGGAATACCGCATTCCGTATTCCAGCTGGTGGCCGCAGGAGCTGCCGGACGAGCGCAACTTTGAGGAGGCGCGGACAAAGCTCGACAGCGTGGGCTGGAAGGTCGACTACGTGATCACCCACACCTGCCCTACGCGCATGCTTTCGCCCACGCTTTATCCGGCGCCCGGCTGGAATTGCCCCGCCGTTGATCGGCTTACGGCGTTTTTCGATGAGCTGGAAGATCGCTTGGACTACAAGCGCTGGTACTACGGGCATTTTCATCGTGATGCCAACCCGGCCGAGCGCCATACCGTGCTCTACGACTGCATCGTTCGCCTGGGCGACGAACTCCAGCCTTGGGATGTTGCGTAGGGGTGGGGTGTATTTGGCTACTCGGCCGTTACAGTGATGTTCTCTCGGTGCGCGCGGATGACGTCCCAGCTAAAGTGCTCGACCAGCCGCTCGGCAGAGCGCGGCGTGGTGTCCGGCGCGATGCCTGTTTGTCCGGCGAGCCAGCCCAGCAGCGCTTCGGGCGTGCCAAAGCGGGCGCGGAGTTCGCCCAGGTCCAGATCGCGGTCTCGTTTGGAAAGGCGGCGGCCGTCCGGTGCCATGAGCAGCGGAATGTGTGCGTAGTGCGGCGTGGGCAGTCCCAACAGGTGCTGCAGATAGATCTGGCGCGGCGTGGACCCCAGCAGGTCGCATCCGCGCACGACCTCGGTGACGCCCATGGCGGCGTCGTCGACCACCACGGCTAGCTGATAGGCAAACACGCCGTCGCTGCGGCGGACCAAAAAGTCGCCGCACTCGGTGGCGAGCGCCTCGCATTGGGCGCCGTACGTGCGATCCACAAATTCGATCACGTCGTCTGCGAGGTCGTCGACGGTGGGCACGCGCAGACGTGTGGCCGGGGCGCGCAGGGCGCTGCGGCGGGCCACCTCCTCGGCCGAAAGACTTCGGCAGGCGCCACGGTAGATGGGCGTGCCGTCGCTCGCGTGCGGTGCACTCGCGGCGTGGAGCTCGGCGCGTGTGCAAAAGCAGGGATAGGTGAGGCCGGCGTCTTTCAGCCGGCGCAAGGCGCTCTCGTACAGGTCCAGGCGGTCGTGCTGGTAGTAGGGGCCTTCGTCCCACTCCAGCCCCAGCCAGGCCAGGTCGTCAATCAATTGGGCGGCAAGTTCCGGGCGCTTGCAGCGATCGTCCAGGTCCTCAATGCGTAACACGATGCTGCCGCCCTGGCTGCGGGCCGAAAGCCATGCGCACAGGCAGCTGAACACGTTGCCCAGGTGCATACGGCCCGAGGGCGACGGGGCGAAGCGCCCCACGACGGGCGCGGGAGCGGCCGGCGTCGTTGGCGCGTCGGCGGCGGGTGTTGCTATGTTGCGTGCGTTGATGTCCATGCGGACGAGTATAGCGCTGCCGTGGCCTGCAAGTTGCTGAGGCCGCGCGTTGCGCGTGCCGGACCACCGGCTCGGCACCTTAATCGTCGTCAATCAATCTAGCCCTCAAACGACAGAAACCCCGGCAGCTCTTCGCAACTGCCGGGGTTTCCGCGGAAAAGGGGGACATGATCCTCGAGCGAACGGCAAAGGGGCAAACCGTTTTCGCTCAACTGCTTTATGCCCCTCAACTGGCGGCTCAATCAGCGCATGCCGCGCCCACACAAAGCCGCTACACCTGTGATGGAGCTATGAAGTGGTATCTATTGCCGGAGCGGGCTATGCCAAGGAGTGTCCCAGATTGCCGACAGATAAGGAACGTCCCCAGGTGCCGGCCGCGGGCGTGACTTTTGTCCCGTTTTGACGCTCCGCTGGCCTAGATGTTCGTCACATGAACCCGCAAACGTGGGACAATGACGCTACTGGTATCACAGACAAAGGATGTGCCTATGAACGCCCCCGTTGCCAAGACCTGTCGGCAGCGCTGCCCGTTTGCGCGATTTGCTTCCGTCTGCGCACTCGTCGCGCTTGCGTTGTTGCTGCTGCCTGCCGTCGCGCACGCCGACGGCTACTCCATGAGCCAAACCTATATCGGTGCCACGGTTGAGGCCGATGGCTCGCTGACCGTTGTCGAGGGACGCCAGTTTGATTTCGACGATGACATTAACGGCGTGTATTGGGATATCAATACAGGCTCTAACCAGCAAGGCGGCTCGGTGGTCGTCAATGTGCTGAGCGTCGAGGAAGACGACACTGCGTTTAACAAGGTCGACAGCGCAAATAAAGGCGACGACGGCGTTTACACGGTGGAACAGTCCGACGACGGCGTAAAGATTAAGGTGTTCAGCCCTCACGAGAGCGGCGACAGCGCAATCTACTACGTGAGTTATTCCATGACCGGTGCGGTTATGAACTGGGCCGATACCGCCGAGCTCTACTGGAAATTTGTGGGTGACGGCTGGTCTGCGGACTCCGATGACGTCGAGATGGAAGTCTACTTTGCAAATGCCGCTGCCGGGACGGCTGCCGTCAAGGGCGATAACTTCCGCGCATGGGGCCACGGCCCGCTGACGGGCGACGTGTCGCTCGATGCGGACGAGCCCATGGTCACCTATACCATTCCCTGCGTGCATGAGGGCGAATTCGCCGAGGCACGCATCGCCTTCCCCAGCGACTGGGTGCCGCAGCTTGCCGTCTCGGGCGAAAAGCGCATGTCGACGATCCTGAGCGAAGAGAAGGAATGGGCCGACGAGGCCAACGCTCGCCGTGAGCACGCGCGTGCGGTTGCCGGCGCGATTGCCGTGGTGTGTGTTGTCGTGGCGGTTGCCTATACCGGTGTGATCGTGATGCTTAAGCTGCGCAGGCCCAAGCCCAAGCCGCTCTTCCAGGACGAGTACTTCCGCGATGTGCCCTCGGCCGACCATCCCGCTGTGCTTGCAGCTCTCATGAGCTGGAACGACGTGCCCGATCAGGCATATATCGCCACGCTTATGAAGCTCACCGACGACCGCGTGATCAAGCTGGAAGAAGCGACCGAGACCAAGAAGAAGGGTCTGCTCCGTCGCGAAAAAGAGGAGCAGACGTATCGCATCACAGTGACCGACGAGGCCTGGAAGGCTGCCAAGAAGGACGGCATCGATCGCGATGTGCTCAAGGTCTTCTTCGCCGGCGTTAAGCCCGATAAGGACGGAGTCCGTTCGCGCACGTTTAGCGAGCTGGAGGAGTACGCTAGCGAGCGCACCACATCTGTTGGCGACAAGCTCGAGGACTATCAGAGCGCAGTTAAGGGCAAGCTGGAGGCGCGCGAGCTTATTGCATCGGACGGCACCATCGCCCTGGTTGCCGGCTTGGTTATCGGTATCATCATCGTCTTTGGCATTCTGGGCTCTCTGATCTATACCGACTTTGCGGACGCCAACGTCGGTGCCGCTATGATCTCGATCCCCGTCACGATCGTGGGCTTTGTCCTGAGCTGCACCTTCCGCCGCTACACGCCGGAGGGCGCCGAGGTGGCGGCTCGCTGCAAGGCGCTCAAGCATTGGCTTGAGGACTTTACGCGCCTGAAGGAGGCCATTCCCAGCGACCTGATCTTGTGGAACAAACTGCTGGTGATGGGCGTTGCCCTGGGCGTTTCGAAAGAAGTGCTGCGACAGCTGGCCGAGGCCGTGCCTGCGGACCTGCGCAACAGCGACGATTTCTACGACAACTACCCCTGCTACTGGTGGTATTACCATCACTACGGCAACGAGTCCCCGCTCGATTCGTTCAACGATGTGTACCACGAGACCATCCGCGAGCTGGCTTCGAGTTCCGATAGCTCGAGCGGCGGCAGCGGCGGCGGCTTTTCCGGTGGCGGCGGTGGCGGCGTCGGCGGAGGCGGCGGCGGAACGTTCTAGCGAGCGCTTGCTTTGGGGTGGATCTTTCTGGGCGGTTGCCAGGGAAGATTCATCCCATTTTTGTGCATCGAAACGGGTCAAACTTTCCGCTGCGGACCTTCGCGCAAGGGACAGTGGACAAAAAATGCCAAATATGAGTACTGTTGCTGCGTTGGTCACATATGTTTGCACATAATAATGGGCTCCTAATGAGAGTACTCCTCGTTAGGAGCCCATTTTATTGAACATTTGGGGAGTTATGTCAGCTCGTGCAGCTGGTCGTCATGCCTATAAGCATCAAAAATGCCCCAAATCGCTGCTACTAAAAAGGTAACAGTACTCATATTTGATGTTTTTTGACCAAGGCTATCTACAAACCCCCTAGGCCACTCATTGGGGACAGACTTAAATGACTAGTTGTTGGGGATCAGTCATTGGGGACGTTCTTAAATGACTAGGTGTGGCTGCTTGGGCTAGGCTGTTAGGTCGAGTTCGTAGAGAAAGCTTTCGCGCGGCATGTCGTGACGACGCTCTTCGCGGTTGGCGCGGTGCGTGGCCGTGCGCTTAAAGCCGTGCAACTCGTAGAACTTCCACGAGCAGTTGGAGTCGGTGTACAGGTGCGCCCTTGTCGCCCCGCGCGAGGACAGGTACGAGACCGCGGCATCGAGCAACACTGAGCCTACACCCAGGCCGTGGACATCGGGATCGACGGCGAGCAGCGTGACTTCGTTGTCGTGCGGCAACGGGCTGCTCTCGAGCAGGCGGTTGTTGGTTCGGATGGTTGCGCGCACAAACGAGAGATACTCGGCGCAGACATCGGGCTCCAGCTCGCGCATCTGCGAAAGCAGCGCGCGTTCGGTATCCATCCAGTGTTCCTTAACGGTGGCGCCGGAACTCTGTCCCGCGCGCGCGAGCGCAATGCCACGCGCCTGACCGTCGATTACGGCAACCTGCGAAAACGTCGATGACGAAAGGCAATGGGCGAGGTCGCACGCGGCCTCGAGGCGGTTGTACTCATCGTTATCCGAATTGTTATGCCAAAGCTGCTGCAGAATCAGCGCGATGGCGTCGAAGTCTTCGGTATCAAACGGTCGGTAGAGAACCCGCGAGACCATGGTGCCTC
This sequence comes from uncultured Collinsella sp., assembly GCA_900552425.1. Taxonomy (GTDB): domain Bacteria; phylum Actinomycetota; class Coriobacteriia; order Coriobacteriales; family Coriobacteriaceae; genus Collinsella. The sequence goes on from URZR01000054.1 coordinate 8,860, forward strand.
TTTCTTTTGCGGATGCATATCGAGCACAGTTCTACCACGCTATTGGCATCTAATTATGGTGCCCCTGTGTTCCATGAACTCACCGTGCCCGGTGCCGTGCCCATCCCCTCCGCTCGCAAACTTTTTCTGCACATGCGCTCGTTGCGGGGTGCATCGATGCGCTCGATGCGCTACATTGAATCAGTATTTTCAATGCCGCTGCGCGAGCGCTGCAGATCGACGTATCACCGACTCACAGAGCACGGCGGCGTACCAGACAGGAGGACTGCATGGGATCTGATGTGAAGATCGCACGCGCGTTGATCTCGGTTACCGATAAGACGGGCGTCGTCGATTTCGCACGGACGCTGGTCGATGACTTTGGCGTCGAGATCATCTCTACGGGCGGCACGGCTCGTGCCATCGAGGACGCGGGCGTTCCCGTAACCCCCATCGAGGAGTTCACGGGCTATCCCGAGATGATGGACGGCCGCGTTAAGACCCTGCACCCCAAGGTTCACGGCGCGCTGCTGGCCCGCCGCGATTCCGAGCAGCACATGCAGGAGGCCGCCCAGCACGGCATTAAGCTGATCGACCTGGTCGTCGTCAACCTGTACGAGTTCGAGAAGACCGTCGCCAACCCCGAGGTCACCTTTGCGGACGCCATCGAGCACATCGACATTGGCGGTCCCTCCATGCTGCGCTCCGCCGCTAAGAACGCTGCGAGCGTTACCGTCATCTCTGACCCGGCCGACTACGACGCTGTCCTTGCCGAGATGCGCGAGACCGGCGGCTGCACCACGCTTTCCACCCGTCGTCGCCTGCAGGTGAAGGTCTACCAGACCACCGCCGCCTACGACACGGCTATCTCCCGTTGGCTTGCCGCCCAGGCAAGCGACGTGGCGGACACCTCTGCCAAGCTCGAGATTTCGCTGGAAAAGGTCGACGACCTGCGCTATGGCGAGAATCCTCAGCAGAAGGCTACGGTCTACCGCTTTGCCGAGGGTTGCGAGAACACCGCGAGCTCGCAGTTTCCGCTCGTGGGCTCCGAGCAGATCCAGGGCAAGCCGCTCAGCTACAACAACTATCTGGATGCCGACGCCGCTTGGAACCTGGTCCGCGAGTTCGACGAGCCGGCCTG
>URZR01000055.1 GCA_900552425.1 uncultured Collinsella sp.
GCCGTAGCCGCTGTTGGCCTTGTCGATCATCTTTACACGGGGGTCGCGCTCCATGTACTCGCGGATGATATCTGGCGAGCTATCGGTGGAGCCGTCGTTGATGCAGATGATCTCGATGTCCTTGAGCGTCTGCGCCACGGCGGAATCGAGGCACACGCGCAGATAGCGCTCGACATTGCAAATGGGGACAAGCAGCGAAACTTTAGGGGTATCAGAGTTCTGCAAGAGAACCTCCCGTTGAATAGCGTGTAACAGGGTTATTTTAGCAGCCGAGTTGCGGCGGGCGGCAGCGCTTGGAATTAGATAAAACGCTCCAGGCAGGCTTTGAGACCGCGAGTCGAAAGATAGAACAGCGTGGCGTCTGCCATCGAAACGCCCGAGGTCGCCGCAACGAGCTTGTGGGCAACACGGCGAACGGCACCCTTAGCAGGCATATCCGCCCACTCCGTTCCCAAAAACGTCGTGAGGTCCATGTTGACGCGAGCCGCCACGCGATGGAAGTCATCGGCATCCAAGCGCGCCAGATCGAACACAATTAGGTCCAAAAACCAAGTTATCAGCTCGCCGGGACACAGGTCCAAAAGACCATAGGCCGCCCAGTCTTCCAAGACCTCCTCGAGCATCTTCATGTGGGCGTCAAGCTTTTTGGCGCGCGCCTCGGCACTGTTGAACTCGTGCGTCGCCGATTCGCTCTCCATCACGTAGTGGTAGAACTTGTCAGGCATGACGACGGTCCTGCGGGCAAGCGCATAAGCCGCAAATTGGAAGACGACGTCCTCGCCCAAAGCCAAACCGGGGGCGAAGCGAATGCCTTCGCGATTGAGCAGCTCGCGCGAAAAAGCCGCACGGCAGGCATAGGGCTGCGCATTCGAATGGAACAGCAGTTGAGGATCGCGGGCGCCGAAGGTACCAGCTTTGGGGCTCATGAGTTGCTGGACGCGTTTGGGGGCAGCATCGGCAGGTTCACAGACGCCGCCAAAAACGGCGGCCTCGGCATCCGCAGACTCCATGGCATGCAACACGCGCTCGACCGTCTGGGCATCGATGTAATCGTCGGCGTCCACAAAAAAGACGGTCTCGCCCTCGGCGGCATCGATTCCGGCATTTCGAGCGCACGAGACGCCCGCGTTTTCCTGGTCAATCACCAGTACGCGATCGTCGGCCTGCGCGATCTGGCGCAACACGTTCAACGAATCATCGGTCGAGCCGTCGTTGACGCAGACAACCTGAATCGAACGCTCGGACTGGGCCAACAGCGAATCAACGCATCGCTGAATGGAGCGCGCAGAGTTGTAAACGGGGATGACAATGGTAGCTTTAGGACACGAGGCCTCTCCCATGCCAACCTACCCCCTCAGCGATTCGATGAGGAAGGCGGCGACCACGCCTGGGCCTCCAACCGAGGCGTAATACTTAGCACGCCCCAAGGCACCATCCGTCGCAAAACTCGGATGCTCGTCAACCCAGCCCTCAGGATCTTTGAGGATGGCAGCGAGATTTGCGCGCTTCCACGGCTTGAGATCGTCAAGCGAAAACTCCCCCGCGTCCAAGGCCGCCTGAAATTCCTTGGCCATCTGCACCAGGAAGTCCTTATAGAACTTAGGCGCCAGGCGCACGTAGTTCCACATATACGAATCGTACTTAATGAGCTGATTGAACTTGAGCATGCGCGCGACATCGCCGCTTGCGTGGTCGCAGGCATAATCCTCTCGAATCCAACGCTCAATCTCGGCATACTCGGTATTGACGCAAAAGACCTTAGCCGAAGAATTGACCGAGGAATTTTCGTTGTCCTGGCGATACGACAACACGGCATCATGCAGGTAAACAGCCTTATCGGCGCACGCGATCACCTTAAAGGCGAATGACGTGTCCTGAAAGGATGCCCCCGGAGTCGGCAGGAACTTTATGCCGTTGCGCTCAAGAAAATCGCGACGGTACACTGCCGACCAAATCGACGGCTTTTGCTTAAAGAACTGTGTCGTATCGCTCGGGTGCACCGGCTTGCCACAGTCCTTGGCTTTAAACATCTCGTGCAGCGAACGGCGCTCCTCGGGCTTAGACCAGTAGAAATCAAAATTCGCCTTCGCAAAGTCGGCATTATTGCTATCGGCGGCCGAGACAAGCTTTTCGAGTGCGTCGGGCACCATAAAGTCATCGGACTCCAAGATGCCAACGTACTTGCCATGCGCCATCTCCAGACCGTGGTTCATCGAGTCGCCGTAGCCGCTGTTGGCCTTGTCGATCATCTTGACGCGCCCATCGCGCTCCATATACTCGCGGATAATCGCCGGCGAGTTGTCGGTCGACCCGTCGTTAATGCAGATGATCTCAATATCCTTGAGCGTCTGCGCCAGGGCGGAATCGAGACACTCGCGCAGGTAGCGCTGAACATTGTAAATGGGAATAAGCAGCGACAGAACAGGGCTGCCAGAGGCGTTAGTAGACAAATGTGCTCCTTAGGAAATACCTGTCGTTTCATGGTATCAAAGGGTCAGCGTGCCAGCGGGCGTTTATATAATCTATGGAGCTCGCAGAGGCAAACCGATAAGAAAGGACGTCATGCAGCCCAAAGCCGCACGCAACATACCCATCGAAGCGCTACGCCTAATCGCGGTCGCCGGCATCGCGGTGTTCCACACCTTTCAGTGGACCTTCCAAGCCGTCTGCGTCGGCGCCGTGGAATATGCCCCACTTGCGATGTTCCCTTATTCCGGCGTGCTCGGTTTTATTAACTTGCTGGGATGCTGGGCCAACGAGGTCTTCTTTATGATCTCGGGCTATTTTCTCATCGCTTCGGCCGCGCGTGCTTGGGACGGTGGAGCAACGTGGAAGTCGCAAATGCAACGGACGGCGCAGCGCCTTGGCAAGGTCATTATGCCCACTGCGTTTTATTGCCTCGTGGCGCTCGCGTGGTCCACGGTCGTCTCACCCATTCCCGATGTTACCCTCAATACGCACTACTGGTACACGCTAGGCCTTGAGTTTATCTGGATCTATGCCGCCACGGTCTTCATGGCACCATGGTTTGGACTGGCTAAGAGTCGACTCCTCCAGAAAACCTACAAGACGACGGTCATCGCCGTTGGCATCCTCGCATTTGTTGTTAACGGGTATTTAGCCGTTATGAGTGCGACAAGCGCCGGTGAGTTTTCTTGGCTCCAAAAGCTCATGAGCGCTATCACGTACGTAGTCGCGTTTTTGATCGGCGGACTGCTCCGCGACGTTACCGATGTCACGGATTCGGACAGGGTGGGCGCCTTGGGCATGCGCTCGCTCGTAACGGTTTTGGTGCTCACCATCATCCTGGAAGGAGCACTCTCCTTCACCGACAACCTCACAGCGATGACAATCCTCTCCTACAAATCGACCTCGCTGATCTCGTTTGCCCTCGCTGCCGCCTCCCTGCTCTTTGCGGCTACCCGACGCAGTGCCTCAGGCAATTCGCGGACTGCAGGTGCCATCGTCACCTTATCGACCGCCACGCTCGGTTTCTATGTGATGCAGTCGCTCACCAGTAGCCTGTGGCGTCCCGTCTTCAATACGTTGCTCGCAAACATACTGGTCAGCCAAAACAGCCCGGCAGTTATATGTATCGTCACGGGTACCGTCATTAGCATCATCTTTGCTCTGGCACTTCTCATCATCGATGCAGTTAGAAGCCTTATCGAACGCAAGCTCAAGCGGCAATAGACACGCTGTTGTCAGACGCCAAAGCCGCTACAGCCGTGGCAGGTTCCTGCGTTTTATTCAAAGCTTGCCGTCAAGGTGCGCCGAGCCTTTACAATAAGACAGTCCCAAGGACGTATTCGATAGCTTCCGTGCAGCGCATGCGCGCCGCGCGTGAAAGGATATATTGCCCCATGACTTCAACCCTTCCCGCTCCCATCGATAAGCTCGCCATCGTTGTCGTTACGTACAAGCGCCAGGAGCTCTTGGCCAACTTGTTCGACTCCATGACCGAGCTCACGGCAACGCCCTGGCGCATCGTGATTGTCGATAACGAAAATTCGCGCGAGACCGAGGCCATGTGCACCGCATTCAACGAGCGCCTGGCTAACCTGTGGGGCATCGACACCGAGCAGTCTGACGCGCAGGGCGGCACCGACCGCGTCATCTACGCCCCGCAGCTCGAAAACGGCGGCGGTGCGGGCGGCTTCTCCGCTGGCACTAAATGCGCCTACGACCTGGGCGCCCAGTGGTTCTGGGTGATGGACGACGACGTGCTCGTCATCCCCGAAGGCATCGAGCGTCTTGCCAAGTGGACCGACCGCTATGATGTCATCCAGGGTTCGCGCCTGGACTTTGACGGCGGCGCCTTCTTTTGGCAATACCAACTCATCCTTTCGCTCGGCATTCCCAACCCAGTCGCCAAGTGGGACTTGGGTCCAGAGGGTTATCGCGCCATGAACCAGCTGTGCTTTGAGGGCGGCATGTTCTCGCGCCGCGTGGTCGACAAGATCGGCCTGCCCGATGCGCGATTCTTCATCTACGGCGACGATGCCTGCTATGGCTACGTGGCCAGCCAGCACTTCCCCGCCGCCGTTGTTGCCGACGTGGTGCTCAAGCGCGCCCGCGCCGTCTCTAACTGGGACATCGCCGGCAAACGCCAGCTCAACTCCACGAGCGACACCAACCGCTACTACATCATGCGCAACCGCGGTTATCTGGCACGCTACATGCAGATCTACGGCGACTACCACCCTATGCTGTTCCGTCTGGGCAACGCCGCGACCTTCTGCAAGGAATTTATTCGCCTGGCTGCGGTCGATAAGTGCTTTAAGACCGGTATTCCGGCGCTGCGCCGTGGCATGAAGGACGCCCGCAAGATCGTTAAGGATCCCAACTGGAAGCCCATGCCGCCCATGAAGGACACCGAGTAACGGAAGCCGGAAACACCTCAGCGCTTAAAGCCGCTGGTACACCGTAGCCACATGCTGTCCATCAAACCCAAACCCCCAGCGCATGCGACCAACGCCAGGGCGTGGCACACGGATTTCGTCGATGCCGTCGCGCTCTATGTCGAGCAGCGCCTGCACGGCCAGCAATTCCAGGCCCAGCGCATCCACACCGGGGTCATACATCATGTTGATCGTTATCAGCGGACGTTCATCGAGCATACCGATCGTATCGGCTATGTCGAACACGGCGCCCGTGGGAAAAACCTGGATGTCCCAGCGATCCGCGCCACACTTTCGCCTCGAGGCAGGATTGGCATAGCCAGGCAAGCCAAAGCAGAGCCCCTGCAAGAGCAGATGATATGGCAGCGGCGTATCTGGGTCGGTCTCGCCGATTCCCGCATCTCCCAAGATGCGGCTTAGCGCCCGCCTCACGGTATCCTCGTTCCCATGGCACAGCCCGTCGCGAAACACATCGACGTCTCGAATGTCTTCTGCAGCGCACTCAAACCACTCAATAATCACTAGACGCAAGGCCTGGCGAAGCTCGTTATTGGGCAATCGCAAAGCACGGAGGCGATCGCCATGCTCTGGCTCCTCAGTCATAAACCGGACAGATACAGCGCTGTCCACATGCCATCGTCAGGCGAGACATCTGGCTCTGCAGTGCCCAAACAAAGCGGGACCTCAGCGCACCCATGGGCCTCGAGCAAATCAAACAATACCGAAAGGCGGTCGAGATTCCACCCGGCAACTACCCTACTCAGGCAATCGGCATATCCATACAGATCGGCACGCACAGGCGCCGTGCAGCCTCGGCCCAGAAAACCGATCACACGCTCTGGACTCGAGCAATAGGCCCTACCAAACCGATATCCCTCGAGCCATTCACGCGCATCATCCAGGTATTCCTCGCGTCCAGCATGATTCAAAAGAGCCTCGACCTCGACATCCGAAAAGCCGAACCAACGGTCACACCACGTCGAAAGCGGCGTCGACAGACAATACGAGCAACTGCGCGAAGAAAGCGCCGCTTCGACAGGACTGGGACGCTCCCCCATCAGACAAGCAAAGCGTAGCGAATGGCCCGCGGCAGCAATGGCGTCAAACAGCGCACGGTCAAGTAGTTCTGCCGGATCGGCGTCGGAAGCGTCCCTCGCGCTCGCACGGCGAGACCACGCCGCATCGTACCCATCAACGAGCAATACAACCTGCTCATCGCAGGCAATCTCCAGCAGCTCTATGAGCACACCGAGCACCGAGTCAACCTCGTCCGCGCTCGCCACGCCACGCGCGACACGTTCGATGTGACGCACCTTATCTCGAGCTAAATCCGGAGCCTCCAAGAGCGCCAACAAGCGAGCGCACTCGCCCGAAAGGGCATCGCGCACGACGCCGGCAACAGCGGGGCCACGCCTCCCAGCGCCAGAAAAGTCCAGCGATATCACCGGATAGCAAGCATACTCATCCCGATAGCGCCCGCCGTTCGCATCCCAAATCTGAGCATCGGCAAACAAACGCTGACCAGAGCGACCGACCGCTGGACGCTCCAGAAAAGCCCTGAGCATCGACAAGTTCATGCTCTTGCCAAAACCCTTGGGCCGACAACAAAGCGCAACAGGCGCTTCGCTGTCCAATATATCGGCAATAACCATAGTCTTATCGACGAGTAAACACCGATTGATTGCATCGGAAAAGTCGTGTGCATCAACCGGTAGAGCTGCGCTATCCGCATGATTGAGCAACCGTGCACCAAACGCATGAGTAAAACCACAATTCACCTGTTCAGACACCGTAAACTCTCCTTCTAACGCAGCACGATGCCCATTGTAGCGAGCGGGTAGAGCGCAACAATATCGACATGCAAACGTTTCGGGCAGCGGTAGCAACAGACCCCCGAGGGGGCATAACAAATCGTTGCACAACAAAAAAAGGGGGGCCGATGCCGCCGCACCGGACCCCGTCCCAAACTCTTATAGAAAACGATCTGGAAGATTACTCCTCCAAGCCGTCCTCCCCAGAAGCCTTCTTCTGCTGATCGAGCTTATGCTTACCACTTACGATAGACGTAGCGCCCAGTGTGGCCAAGCTCGCGCTGGCAAGGCTCGCCATAACGATAAGGTCGCCCGTCTTGGGCATATTACCGCCAGATGACTTGGTCGTTGTAGTCGTCGTGGTCGTGGTGGTCACCGTTTTGGAGTCATTTTGCTCCTGGACCTGGTTGTCAGCACCGCTCTCGTCGTCTTTGGACTGTTTCTTTCCGTCCTTGTTCTCGTCCTTCTCCTCAGATTCAGACTTCTTGCCCTCGTCCTTCTCCTGAGCGGACTTGTCGCCCTTCTCATCAGAGCTAGAACCCTTATCGGATTCGGTCTTCTCGGAAGCCTTGTCCTTGGAGTCGCCCTTTGCGGCCTCGGACTTTTCCGTGGAAACCTGATCAGAGTTGTCCTTGTTCTGGGTCGAGCCATTATTGACGCCAGCCATCAGCGAAGAGCCCAGCGTAGAACCAAGCTGCACGGAGAAAGAAGGCTTCTTGTCCGGCGAAGCAACGGGGGCGTCCGGCGCCTTATTCGAGTCGTCCTTGGAAGCATCGGAATCAGGTGTTGCATCAGAGCCAGAGCCGTTGTTAGAGCCGGTGTCAGCGGACGAATCGCTCGAGCCGGTGAATGAGTTAGAGGTGCCAGCACCGGTCGAACCAGAAGCGTCGCTGTCCGTATTGTCGACAGAGCCTGAAGACGAATCGCCCGCAGCAGAGCCGTTTGAATCGGAGCCGTTCGAGGTGGAGCCGTTGTTGGTAGTGCCATCAGCAGAGCCATCACCGTCAGCACCGGTCGAGGGCGCATCCATCCTGTCATCGTTGGCATCGTCACTCGAGTCGTCATTCGAATCAGGTGTCGGCGAGGGAGCCGGCGTAGGCTCGGGCTGCACGGGCGTCGCGGCGGCAGCCTCATCCTCGGCGATATAAACCAAGCAGTCCTTCAGCTCGTTGCGGTAGCGGTTCTTCCAGCCCTCATGATACTGGGGCTGGCTCGAATACTTGGTCGCCACGTTATTGACCACGCTGTTGGAAAGCGCCGTCACAAACTCGCGATCAGTCATACTGTTAGAAAGGTTTGCCCAACGGAAGAAGTCCCTGCAGCCACCGGTGCCGCACATGTTGGTGATGCTCCACACCATGCCCTTGACGCAATCGGCGCGGCCCGAAATATCAATACCCAGGCCGCTCTTGAGCCATGCCTCGGTCACCGCGTAGTACGAGTTGTACGCATACGCATCTTGAAGTGCTGAGAACTCAACAGGATCGGTGTTGTACGCACCTTGGAAGGCATCCTGAGCAATATGGCCCAACTCGGTGAGCTGGCCGTTCTCGTACATGACATTGCTCGCGTTGGAAATCTCGCTGCCGCGATCAATCGCATCCTTGAGCATGCTGTATTTTTCGGGGTTGTAGTTGTAGGCCTGCTTCATAAACGGAATGAGCGACCATCGACGGTCGAACTGGTAATAGCCCAGCGCGTTATAGCCGTCGCCATACGAAAAACCCTGGTTATAGTTGCCATGGCTCTCGTACTTGGTAAAGTACTTCATCTCGGGGGTCACGTTAACAAACGAAACGCCCTGGACCGACCTCAGCACGCCCGAGAAGGACTGCTGGGTGTAGATGATCTTACCCTTACCGCCGCACTTCTTACAGGTTTCCGGTGAAGTGCCCGGCTTTGCCCCGGTACCGTGACAGGTCGCACACTCTTCTTTGTAATTGATCTCAATTTCCTTTTCGCAGCCGAATACAGCCTCCTCAAAGGTAATGCGAATCGCGGTTCTCACATTGGCACCACGCATAGGGCCATTATACTGGCTGCCGCCGCGGCTTCTTCCGCCACCGAAGATATCTCCGAAGATATCTCCGAAGATGTCTCCCATGTCAGCTCCGTTGAAATCGAAACCGCCAAAGCCGCCGGCACCGCCGCCTGCGCCGCCCTCGAATGCAGCATGACCGAACTGGTCATACTTTCTTCTCTTCTCCGGGTCACTTAACACGCTGTATGCCTCAGATGCTTCCTTGAACTTACGCTCGGCCTCGGCATCACCCGGATTTGCATCCGGGTGATACTTTTTTGCAAGGACACGATATGCTTTCTTTAATGCAGCCTCATCGGCGTTCTTCGGAACTCCCAGGACCTCGTAATAATCTCTCTTAGTCTCTGCCATGATGCTTTTTCCTTCCTCTTTCACTTAAGACGCATCCGCGCCCTTCTTTTTCTATACTGTCAATCAGCTTTTGGGGTTCAAAAATCTCCCTGTCTCCAGGCATACTTTCATGAACCATAATGTCTTTCAGACACCGAAATGGCTGTCGCCTCTTGCGAAAGTCCCGGAGCAAACGCTCCTGAGATTTTCGGAAAAAGCGCCAGCCTCTCCCGGCAATACTCCGGATTGGCGGAGAGACCTTGCGGTCTCCCCGTTGGTCCGTTATGCCTTACTATATGGATTATACCTCTTTGAAGTCACCGTCGATGACATCGTCGTTGTTTGCGCCTGCATTGCCGCCTGCTGCGCCAGCTGCACCCTGTGCGTTTGCGGCACCCTGGGCTGCCTCATAAACCTTGCTGAACAATGCCTGTGCGCTGTTCATCAGTTTTTCCTTGCCAGCCTTGATTTCATCAATCTGTGCATCGGTCATCTGGTCGATCGGAGCTTTGTTGATAGCTTCTTTCAGTGCATTTAAGTCAGCTTCTACGGCTGCTTTATCGTTTGCATCGATCTTATCGCCTACATCCTGCAGAGCTTTCTCGGTCTGGAATACCATGGAGTCAGCTTCATTTCTTGCATCGATGCCCTCTTTTCTCTTCTTATCCTGTGCCTCGTACTCAGCTGCCTCTTTGACTGCCTTATCGATATCGGAATCGGACATATTGGAACCAGAGGTAATCGTGATGTGCTGCTCTTTACCTGTTCCAAGGTCTTTTGCAGATACATTTACGATAC
>URZR01000056.1 GCA_900552425.1 uncultured Collinsella sp.
TGTTATGCGGTTTGCCCTGGATTGCTGGCAGCGGATGATTGACTCCCGACAGTATCGCAGCGTTCTCATGTACAAGAACAAGGGCCCACTTTCGGGCGGCAGTCTGGTCCATCCGCACATGCAGATTGTGGGTTTGGAGCAGGAAGACGGCTATGCTTCGCTGACTTCCGCCAATTTCGAAGGCATCAATGTCTGGCGGCAGGGGAGAATCTCGGTCAACATCTCAACCGAGCCGATCATGGGATTCTTTGAGGTCAACGTCTCGGCTCCACAGGGAATCGCCGCCAGCGACGACGCCCGCGACCAAGCCGAAGCGGACCTGTTTGCCGATGCGATTCAGGTGGCCCTGCGCTATATCCTGCACGAACACCACGGCGGTCGCGCGGAGTCGTACAACTTGTTCTTCTACCACATGGACGGCCGGACCATTGCCAAGGCGTTGCCACGTTGGGTGGTTTCGCCCTACTTTGTCGGCTATCGTTTGGCCCAAGTCAATGCCGAGACGACGCTCGATATCGATGCTGAGCGTCTGCGTGCGCATCTGGAAACGCTCGTATAGCAAGGCGAGCGCCTGCGAAAAGTGTGCTGCCTAGCGTGCCATCGCGTCGCGCCCAGCCTTGACCCGCTTGCGCTGTTTGGCGCGCTCCTCGCCGGTCAGTCGCTCAAAGAGATGTCCGATAACCGAGGCGAGCACCTGCTGAAACAGCGTTCCGCACATGACGGGAAACACGACCTCGCCGGGAAAATACTGCGTGGCGATGACGGCGCCCGAAGAGATATTGCGCATGCCGCAGGTAAAGCACATGGTGGTCGTCTCGCTATACGGCAGGTGCAACGCGCGGGCGACCAGAATGCCGACGACAAAGCCGCTGATGGCGAAGGTCAAAATAAAGAGGGCAACTTCCAGGCGCACCGCATTCATGTGTAGCACGTACTCGCTCATGGCGGTGGAGTTGGAGGCGATGACACCCATCATCATAAACTTGCAGGCGGGCGAAAGCGCGGGGGAGAGTTTCTCGTGTCCCCATCCGCGCGTGAACTCGTTGATCACGATGCCGAGCACGGCGGGGATGGCGATCATAAAGGCCATGTTCTGCATCATGCCCGTAACATCGATTGCAACGGTGGCACCCAGCAGGAGCTTAAGCGTGAGCGGAATCGTGACGGGCGAGATGACCGAGGATGTCAGGATGATGGTGAGCGCGAGCGGGCCGTTGCCGCCGAACATACTGATCCACATAAAGGCGGTGACTGCCACGGGTACGCTGTACTCGAGCACGATGCCGCAGACAAGGTTGGGGTTGGAGCCAAAGAATAACGATCCCATGGCATAGGCTGCGATAGGGATAAGCACCGCCGAGACGAGTAACGCCAAGACCAGGTGCAGCGGACGGCGGAACACCTCGGTTACCTGGTGAAAGGTGTTGCTGAGCGCACCCTGAAACGTCATAAAGGCAAACAGGGTGGGAACGATGGGCTTGAGTACGCCAATCTGTTGGGGAAAGAGCACGCCGAGCGCCACGCAAATCGGAACGATGACCTGCATGTGCCCCGCGAGAAACTTGCCCAGTCCAACCCATTGCTTCATATGCGCTTGTGACTCCCTTTGCCCGTGAATCCGTTTTGAATGGATATGCTAGACGCTCGCATGCGTCCGTGCGTCAGAAACGCTCGAATATTTCGAGGCTATTACCGGCATCGTTTACCGAAACCGCGGCGTGCTGCGGCGATTTGCGTCTGCTCTGCACGGTATAATAAATCCGTTCAACAGATCTGCCTGCCGAAGCGGGCATACACAGAGGACTCATCGCTATGAACCGTGAGAGGTATCGCGGCGACCTGCCCCTATCGGGGGTGGGCGCCTATGTCATCGCTTAAGACGACGCATCGCTGGGCGGTCGCTCGGCAAAACCCCGAGCTCGAAAAGGAGCTTTCGGCTGGCTTGGGCATACCCGGGCTGGTGGCGCGCATTATGGTCGCGCACGGCATTACATCCATCGAAGAAGGCCAACTGTTTTTGACGCCTTCGCTCGATCGCGACTGGGCGGACCCGCTCGTTATTCCGGGCATGGCGGTCGTTGCCGACCGCGTCGAGCGCGCTATTCGCAACCACGAGCACATCGCGGTCTTTGGCGATTTTGACGTCGACGGCATTACGTCGACTTGTCTGTTGACCGAGGCGCTACGTTCGTTTGGCGCCAACGTCACGCCGTTTATCCCGCATCGCTTTGACGAGGGCTACGGCCTGTCGCGTGCGGCGCTCGACCGCGTCAACGAGCTCGCCCAACCCAACCTGATTGTGACCGTCGATAACGGTATTGCCGCCAAGGAAGAGGTTTCCTATCTGGAGAGCCTGGGGATCGATTTGGTGGTCACGGACCATCACGAGCCCTCCGACCAGGTGCCGCAGGGCGTGCCCTTGACCGACCCCAAGCTCGAGGACGAGGGTCCCTCGCGTGAGCTTGCCGGTGCCGGCGTGGCACTCAAGCTGGTGCAGGTTCTGGGCGAGCGTTTGGGCAAGCCGTCGTATTGGCGTTCGCTGATAGAGGTCGCGGCGCTGGGCACCGTGTCCGACATGATGCCGCTCACGCCCGAGAACCGCGCGTTGGTCGCCGAGGGCATCCAGCAGATGCGCGTGACGGCTCGTCCCGGCTACATCGCGCTGGCAGCGCTCGCCAAGGCCGACCTCTCTAGCATTACGGCCGATGGCCTGTCGTTTTCGCTCATTCCCCGCTTGAACGCCGCCGGTCGCATGGCCGATCCCAAGCTGGCGCTCGACCTGCTGCTTGCCCGCGATCCTATCGAGGCAAGCGCGCTGGCGGCCGAGCTCGAGGAGATCAACCGTCAGCGCCGCGAGATCGAAGCGGAGCTCACACGCGACGCCATGGCAAAGGTCGAGGAGACCTATGACGGCGGTCGCGCAATCGTCGTGGGTGGCGAGGGCTGGCACGAGGGCGTCAAGGGTATCGTAGCGAGCCGTCTGACCAACCGTTATCACGTGCCGGCGCTGCTCTTTTCGATCGAGGACGGCGTTGCACGCGGATCGGGCCGCTCGGTGGGCAAGGTCAACCTGTTCGATGCCGTAGAGCGCTGCTCGGATCTGCTGATTCGCCGCGGCGGGCATGCGGGTGCGGTGGGCGTGACCATCGAGGCGTCCAAGCTCGACGAGTTCCGTCGTCGCCTTTCGGCCGTGCTATCGGAGCTTCCCGCCGATGACTTTGAGGACACTGACGAGGTTGCCGCCACCGTTGACCTCTCCGAGCTAAATATCGAGACTATCGAGCAGATTTCTCGTCTTGAGCCGTTTGGCCAGGGCAATAAGGTGCCGCTGTTGGCGGCCGAGGGCGTGACGATGTGCGATCGCGCCGTGGTGGGCAAAACCGGCGAGCACATGCGCTTTGTGGCGACTGATGGCGCCGCGAGTGTGCCGGCCATCATGTTCCGCGTGCCGCAGATCGATAGGCTCATCAATTGCGACAGCGCCGTCGACTTGGTATTCGAGGCCGTGGCCGAGCATTGGCAGGGACGCGTGAAGCCCAAGCTCATGATCAAGGATGTCTTGGTGCGTGATACCACGGCGCCCAATATCGACGATCCGGCGTGCGAGCTTCGTCGCGGCGTGCAACCGGCGGACTTAGGCCCGCGCCTGGAGTCGCGTAAACGCGAGACGCTCGCCCAGCTTTCTTATACCGAGCTCACGCGCTCGCTTATCCATAGCTTTATCGGCTCGAACCAGCCACATCGCGCGCAGGTCGAGGCACTCGACGCGCTCGCCGACCACCAGAGCGTTTTGGCCGTTATGGGGACGGGACGTGGTAAGTCTCTGATTTTCCACGTGCACGCCGCACGCGAGGCGGTCCTTCGCGGTCGCGCGAGCATCTTTGTCTATCCGCTGCGCGCGCTCGTTGCCGACCAGGCCTATCATCTTTCATCGACGATGGCTGCGCTCGGCATTGGCGTGGGCGTGTTGACCGGCGAGACCGTGGAGGCAGCGCGCGATGACGTGTTTGCCGGCCTGGCTTCGGGCCGCACCGGCATCGTGCTCACGACGCCGGAGTTCCTGTCTATTCACCGAGACCGCTTTGCTCGCTCGGGTCGTATCGGGTTTGTCGTTATCGACGAGGCGCATCATGCCGGTCTTGCCAAGGGCGGCGACCGTAGCGCATACCTCGACATGCCCGACATCCTCAAGGCCCTGGGCGATCCGGTCGTTATGGCGGCGACGGCCACCGCGACGGCTCCGGTCGTGGCGGAGCTTGCCCGCGTGTTGCCGATTACCCGTACGGTGGTCGACGAGACCGTGCGCGAGAACTTGCGGCTCGAGGACGACCGCGATCTTGCGAGCCGCGAAAACCGCCTGGTGTCCATCGTCGCGACGGGGGAGAAGACCGTCATCTACGTTAACTCGCGTGATCAGTCCGTGGCGCTTGCCAAGACGCTACGCAAACGCGTTCCCGACTACGCGTCGCATATCGCCTTTTACAACGCGGGCCTTACGCGCACCGACCGCCATCGCGTAGAGGAGGCGTTTCGTGACGGATGCCTCAGCTGCATCGTCTCGACCTCTGCCTTTGGCGAGGGCGTCAACCTTCCCGATATTCGCCATGTCGTGCTCTACCACATGCCGTTTGGCGCGATTGAGTTTAACCAGATGAGCGGCCGCGCCGGTCGCGATGGCCAGCCCGCCGTGATCCACCTGCTCTATTCGTCGCGCGACGCCCGCATTAACGAGCGCCTACTCGACTGCTATGCGCCCGAGCGCGACGAGCTCGTCACGCTCTATCGCGCGCTGCAAACCATGTGGCGCTCCAACCGCGGCAAGACCGGGGACGATTCCTTTAGCGCGAGCGATATCGACATCGCGCAGATGTGCCTTGCCATCGATGCTCGCACGCCGGTCGACGAGCGCTCGGTGGAGAGTGGCCTGGGAATCTTCGAAGAGCTTGGTTTCTGTCGCGTTTCGGGGTTTGACGACACCCGTCGCATCGCGATGGCCGAAAACCCCGGCCGTGTGCAATTGAGCAGGTCAATTCGCTATTTGGAGGGGTTGCGTTCGCGCATGGAGTTCTCGGCTTTCCGGAGTTGGGCGCTCGATTCGTGCGCTTCTGATATGCTAGCCAAAGTTAACCGCCCGATCGTACCGCGGGCCTAGGGGAAGGGGACCTCGATGGATGCCGCAGCCCGTACCGCCCATGATTCCACCCTCCAGCCGTTCTCGGAGATGGAGCACTATAAGCATGCCGATGAGCTGCCGCCCGAGATTATGGCGGACAGCTACGACAAGCTGGAGCGCCTGTGCCTCAAATATATGAATGAGGACGACTTTTCTAAGGTGGAGCAGGCCTATTGTTTTGCTGCCGAGAAGCACTGCAACCAAAAGCGCCGCTCGGGTGAGATGTACATCAACCATCCCGTCGAGGTGGCCATCATTTTGGCCGATCTCAAGATGGACTGCGATGTGGTGTGCGCCGCGCTGCTGCACGATACCGTCGAGGATACCGAGACCTCGCTTGCTGATGTTTCCGGCCTGTTTGGCGATACGGTGGCCGAGCTCGTCGATGGCGTGACCAAGCTCACCAACATCGAAGTCGACAGCATGGACGAGAAACAGGCGCTCACGCTGCGCAAGATGTTCCTCGCCATGTCCAAGGACATCCGCGTTATCATCGTCAAACTCGCCGACCGCCTGCATAATATGCGCACGCTCGCCGCCCTGCGCGAGGACCGTCGCCTGTTTAAGGCACGCGAGACTATGGACGTGTACGCGCCCCTGGCCGACCGCCTGGGCATGAGCTCTATTAAGTGGGAGCTCGAGGATCTGTCCTTCTTCTATTTGGAGCCCGACGCCTACCAGCGCATCGCGCGCATGGTGGCAGAGTCGCGTGAGGTTCGCGAGCGCTATCTGGCCGAGACTATCAAGACGCTCACCGATGAACTCAACCGCATTGGCCTGGAGGGCTTCCAGATCAACGGCCGCTCCAAGCACTATTGGTCCATCTACCAAAAGATGAAGCGCAAAGGCAAGGAATTCTCCGAGATTTATGACTTGGTGGCGCTGCGCGTCATCACTCATTCGGTGCGCGATTGCTATTCCACGCTCGGTGCGGTGCATACGCTGTGGCACCCCATGCCCGGTCGCTTTAAAGACTATATCGCCATGCCCAAGGTCAATAACTATCAGTCGCTTCATACGACGGTTATCGGCCCCACGGCCCGTCCGCTCGAGATTCAGATTCGAACCTACGAGATGCACGAGCAGGCCGAGTACGGCATCGCCGCCCACTGGCTGTACAAGAAGTCGGGCGGATCGTCTGCTTCAAAGACCAATGATGCCCAGCGTCTGGACGACCAGATAAACTGGCTCAAGCATTCGCTCGATTGGGCAGCGTCTGATGAGATTACCGATGCCAAGGAATACCTGCACTCGTTGAAGGTCGACCTCTTCGACCAGGAGATCTTTGTCTTTACGCCCAAGGGCGAGGTCATGGCGCTTCGTGCCGGCTCCACGCCGCTCGACTTTGCCTATGCCGTTCACACCGAGGTGGGCAACCACTGCGTCGGCGCTAAGATCAACGGTGCGGTCGCGCCGCTCACGCATGAGATCAAGACGGGCGACCGCGTTGAAATCCTGACCAATAAGAGTTCCAAGCCGTCGCGCGATTGGCTCAAGATCGTCAAGACACCTTCGGCCAAGTCGAAGATTCGCCGTTACTTCGCTGCCGCGACCAAAGACGATGACGCTGCTGCCGGCCGCGATATACTGGCCAAGGACCTGCGCAAGCGCGGGTATGGCATCTCTACGCCGCGATCCACGCGTGCGCTCAACGCCGTGGCGGAACAGTTTAACTACAAGCAGCTCGAGGACCTGTTTGCCGCCGTCGGCGCCGGCAAGGTTGCCCCGCGCGCTGTGGGTAACAAGGTCGAGCAAATCTTGGACCCCAAGCCCGAGGAGCAGCTCGCCAAGACCGAAGCCATCGCCGAGGTCGTCAAGCAGCCTGCCCGCGGCTCCAACCGCAAGCCGCAAAAGCGCGGCAAGAGTGCCAGCAACGGCATTATCGTCAAGGGCGAGAGCAACAGCGGCCTGCTGGTCCGTCTGGCTCATTGCTGCAATCCGGTGACGGGCGACGATATCGTCGGCTTCATCACGCGCGGTCGTGGCGTTTCGGTGCATCGCGCCAACTGCCCCAACGTCAAGGGTCTTATGGAGCATCCCGAGCGCATGATCGAAGTGGAGTGGGACGGCGCTGCCGACACCCTCTTTCAGGTCGAGATCGTGGTCGAGTGCCTGGACCGCATGGGCCTGCTCAAGGATGTCACCATTGCCATTGGCGATGCGGGCGGCAATATCCTTTCTGCCGCCACGTCGACCAACCGCGAGGGTATTGCAACCCTGCGCTTTATGGTCGAGATTTCGGATGCGAGTGGCCTGGATCCGCTGCTGGCCTCCATCAGCAGCGTTGACTCGGTCTACGACGCGCGCCGCCTGATGCCCGGCGAGGGTGGAGCCCAGCTTAAGCGCCGTGTTTAGTCGCGACGAATGAGCCGCATTATCGATATTCGCTACACTCGAGGCATCGTTTGATGCCTCGAGTTCTATAGAGAGGAGAGGGACATGGGTGCTGTGTCCTTGGATTTAACTCCCAAGGGATCGGTCGAGATCGAGACGCTCGTAAACGGTCCCATTCAGACCAATAGCTATGCTGTTATTTCGGACAATGAGTGCATGATTATCGACCCCGCATGGGAAGGCGAGCGCTTGGTGGAGCATATTCGAGACGAGCATCCCGGCGTACGCGTGCTTGGCGCCGTATGCACTCATGGCCATGCCGATCACGTTGGTGGTGTTGCCGGCGTGCGAACCACCGTTGGCGAGGGCTGCCAGTATGAGCTGTGTGCTAAGGATGTGGCGGTGCCGCATACGAACATCGAGGAACAGCGAGCTATGTGGAGCATCGAGACGCCCGACCCCGGGGAGCCGACGCGCCTGCTCGCCGAGGGCGATGCTATCGAGATGGGCGATATCTGCCTGCAGGTGATCGAGACACCAGGGCATACGCCGGGCGGCATCGTTCTATTCGCCGCCACCGAGCAGGGAAATATCGCTTTCGTGGGCGACACACTGTTCCCGGGCAGTCACGGCCGCACCGATCTTGCCGGTGGCGACGAGGCGGCGATCATGCGCTCGCTCTCCAAGCTCGCCCGGCTGCTTCCCGCCGACACGACTTGCCTCGTTGGCCACGGGCCCTCAACCACCATGCAAACAGAGCTTGAGCACAACCCGTTTATGCGCTAATCGGTTTTTCCGTTTCCACCCAACAGACTTCCGACTTCTGGGGAAATCGAGAATGTGGAACCCGCTCCATAAACCTTGTATCTTTCTTATTGTCAGATGAGCGCGGGGAGGTGGAGCGTTGGTGTTGGATTCGCAGGTTCAAAAGGTACTTGGCTATATCGAGGTCAATCCCGATGTTTCGCCCGCTCGTCTTTGCGAAGAGTTTGGCGTGAGCGATCGCACGATTCGCACGTACGTCAAGAAGCTCAACGCCGCCCTCGAGCCAGACGCCTATATCCATAAACGTCGTGGCGGGGGTTATGCCCTTAATATCATCGATTACGATGCGTACTGCTCGATTAAGGACAATGCATCCAACGGAGGGCTCAAGTCAATTCCCTCTACGAGCGAGGGACGCGTTGATTACTTGTTGAACGACCTGTTGAGTCGCGTTGACTGGATCACTTTGGACGATCTTTCGGAGATCCTCTATGTATCCCGCAACGCTATTTCAGGCGATCTTAAGCGCGTCGAGGCGCAGCTTGCTAAGTTCGATCTTAAACTTGAGCGGCGTCCTCATTACGGGATTCGCGTGAGCGGCTCGGAGATGTCGCGCCGTCTCTGCCTGGCAAACATTACGCTCGACAAGCTTGCAGAGCATCGTGAGAGCGATTCTCAGAACCAGGTGACCCTCGACACGATTGCCGCCTGTGTTAATGAAGTCATTGCCGAGGAAGGCTTCCAAATCAACTCAGCGGCCTATCAAAACCTGCTGGTTCATATCGCGGTCGCCATTTGGCGAATCCGCGAGCAGTGCTACGTCCCTCTCGAAGCCGACCATATTGAGAAGTTACGTACAGCGCGCGAGTTTGCGGTGGCCGGGTGTGTGGCTTTGGGTATCGAGAAGGCTTTCGACATTCGACTCCCAGAGGAGGAAGTTGCCTATATCGCCATTCACCTTGCGGGAAAGCAGTCTCTGTATGCTGGTCCTGATGGTGCCGATGAAGGTCTCGTAATTTCCGACGAAGTTTGGGATGTGGTCACCGAGATGCTCGAGTGCATCTGGGATTCCTATCACTTTGATTTTCGCGGCGATCTTGAGCTTCGCATGAACCTCGCGCGTCATATCGTTCCGCTTGCCGTGCGCCTCAAATATCGCATGCATATCGATAACCCGCTGCTTGCCGATATCAAGGAGCGATTCGCGCTCGCGTATTCGATGGCACTCGATTCGTCGGTCATCCTTGCCGAGCACTACGGTAGCTGTCTTTCGGACGACGAGATCGGCTATATCGCACTTGCCTTTGCCCTGGCGCTTGAGCGCCAGAAGAGCGAGGCCCCGCGTAAAAATATCCTCGTGGTATGCGCAAGCGGACAGGGAAGCGCCAAGCTTCTCGAGTACCGATACCGCCAGGAGTTTGGTGCCCTCGTGGACAAGATCCTGACTTGCGATGCCTCGCATATCGACAGTATCGATATGACGGGTATTGATTACGTATTTACCACGGTGCCCCTGCATAGAGCGCTTCCGGTGCCCGTGCGCGA
>URZR01000057.1 GCA_900552425.1 uncultured Collinsella sp.
TAGCGTCGACCGGCTCGCCGTTCGTTAGAGCGGCGGAACCCATTAGCCTCGGTAGCGGAAATATGCTGCACAGCTGCCCTCGGAACTCACCATGCAGGGGCCGATGGGATGCTCGGGTGTACAAGCGCGGCCGAACAGAGGGCAGTCGCTCGGCGTAATGGCCCCGCGCAGCACGTCGCCGCAGCGGCACCCACGCGGCTCGACCGTCGCCTCAACGGGCACGTCAAAGCGGGCGCCGGCATCAAAGCGCGCGAATTCGGGTCGGATGGAAAGACCCGAAGCCGCAATCGGCCCCAGCCCGCGCCACGTGGTGTCGCATGGCTCAAACACCTGCTCGACCAGCTGGCGCGCTACGGGATTGCCGTCTGCATTGACGCCACGGCGGTAGGCGTTGTCGATTGCGGGCCTGTGCTCGACAATCATCTGGACCAGCATGCAGATGCCCTGCAAGATATCGACCGGCTCAAACCCGGTGACTACGCCGGGGGTCTCGAACTCATCGACCAAAAACCCAAAGGGTGCCAGGCCTGTGATGGTAGCGACGTGACCAGGCAGGATAAAGCCGTCGATGGCGGTCTCGGGGTCGTTGGAGATCGCACGCAGAGCCGGCGGCGTGGTCTTGTGAGCACAGTAGACCGAGAAGTTCTGGAGCCCGCGCGCGTCGGCCTCCAGGATAGCGGCGGCAATGGTGGGCGTTGTGGTCTCAAAGCCGACGCCCATAAAGATGACCGGGCGTTCGGGATTTTGCTCGGCAATGTCGAGTGCGTCGAGCGGAGAGTAGACGATGCGGATGTCGCGCCCCGCCGCCTTTTGCGCGGCAAGCGAGGTGGACGATCCGGGCACGCGCATCATGTCGCCAAAGGTGGTGATGATGGCGCCGTCCATGTTGGAAAGCGCGATTGCGTGATCGATGTCGCGGTTGGCGGTGACGCAAACGGGGCACCCCGGGCCGCTTAGCAGTTTGAGCCCCGTCGGCATAATGGAGCGAAAGCCATAGCGGCCAATGCTCACGGTATGCGTACCGCAGACTTCCATAAGGTTGATGCTGCGGTTGCCGACAAGCTCATGAATACGATCGATGAGCTCGCGGGCCAGCTTGGGGTCGCGAAATGCCGAAAAGTCGATACCGGAGCGAACCGGCTGCGCCGCCGCCACTAGTATGCCTCGGCTGGGTTGGTGGCGAGTTGGTCCTCTTTGGCCAGCTCGGTCATGGTATTGACGAGCTCGAGTGTCTCTTGGGCTTCCTGCTCGTCGACAATCTGAATGCCAAAGCCGGCGTGCACGAGAATATAGTCGCCTACCTGTGCCGTCGGCACGAGGCGCAGCGAAACGGGGCGCTCGATGCCCATCATGTCGACGGTCGCCTTAAGGTCGTCGTCGCGTTTGACCACTTTACCGGGAACGGCAAGGCACATAATGTTCCCCTTTTATACGTTTTGCGCTGGATAGGCGCCTAATTACCCATCAGTTGATGGTAGCGCTCGCGGGAGTCACGAGCAAACGCGTTACACCTGTGAGACGGCGGCGCGCAGGCTGGCAAAACAGCCTATCGCAACGCCGTCTGCGCGAGGCGAGCGCGAGCGATGGCGGCCTGACCGTAGGCGATGCAGCCGTCGTTGGCGGGTACAGCGTGGGGGACCAAGACGGCAAGACCGGCGTCTTTGAGTTCGTGGGTAAGGAGCTGAAGCAAAAGCCGGTTCATGAACACACCGCCCGAGAGCGCGACGGTATCGAGGCCTTCGCGCGCGCAGATTTCGCGTGCGATTCGTGCCGAAGAGCGCACGATGGCGATATGGAAGTCGAGCGCGAGCCTGTCGGCCGGCGCGCCTGCCTCGATTCCATTCAGAAGAGCTTCGATGAGCGGTTGGGGGTCCAAGATGGGGGAGTCGTCGGCAGACGTGAATACGCCCGTATGATTGCCGTCGAGACGAACGGTCTTACCGTCGAGCGCGCGCCAGGCGGCGGCTTCGAGTTCTATGGCGGGTTCGCCTTCGTAGGTTGCCTTGTCGCAGATGCCCAGAATTGCCGCCGCGGCATCAAAGAGACGCCCCATGCTGCTGGTACGCGGGCTGTTGATGCCGCGCTCGATCATGGTGGCTGTCACGCTGCGTGTTTGCTCGTCGAGGGTGCCCAATAGCCCCGCGGCACCCGGATGCTCGAGCAGGCCGAGCTCGCTCAGCAGGGCAAAGGCATTGCGCCGGGCATCGCGCACGGATGTGGCTCCGCCTGGCAGCGCCCAGGTGCGCAGGTGCGCGGCGCGTTCAAAATCGGCAAGGCCGGCGATAAGAAACTCACCGCCCCATATGGTGCCGTCGGTGCCGGCACCCGTACCATCGAAGGCAATACCGAGGACGCGTGCATCAGGCGCAATCCGGCCAGCGACAATCGCCTCTGCCATTACGCTCGCGATGTGCGCATGATGATGCTGGATTTCGATTAGCGGCAGACTGTGCTCCCGTGCCCGCTCACGCGCCCACTGGCTCGATAGATAGTTGGGATGCATGTCGCATGCCAGGGCGGCAGGCGTCAGGTCAAAGAGGTTTTCTAGACGTGCGCGGGCGGCGCTCCAGGCATCGAAGGTCGCGCCGTTTTCGACCTCGCCGATATGCTGCGACACAAAACAGGCCACATGGCCGTCGGCGTCCTCGCGCGTGAGCGCGATCGTGGCTTTTTGCTGCGGCCCGCAGGCGAGCACGCAGGGTGCAGTGCCGTCGAGCGCCGGCAGCGACAACGGTTGCGGCGCATATCCGCGTGCGCGACGCACAGGCATGACGGTGCCGTCGACCACACGTACCACGGAGTCGTCGTAGCGTGAGAGAATCGCACGGTCGTTGCCAAGTAGCGCGTCGGCGATGCCGGCGGCAACAAGATGTTCCCATGCAAGGGCATCGTCGGTCTCGATAGGTTCCTCGCTCAGGTTTCCGCTGGTCATGACCAGCGCGTGCATGCCATGCGACGAGGCAGCTGCAAGCAGCAGATGCTGAAGCGGTGTATAGGGGAGCATGACGCCGAGATCGGGTAGATCGTGCGCGACGGATGGCGCGAGTGTAAGGCCGTCGGGGGAATCTCCCTCGCCAACAACACGGCGGCGCAGCAGCACAATGGGGCGGATGCTGCCGGCCAGCAAGTCGCGCTCGGCATCATCGACATGGCACAGGCGTTCAGTATCGGCAAGGCTGCGCACCATAACGGCAAGCGGCTTGTTGCTGCGGCGCTTGCGACGGCGCAGCTCGACCACCGCCTGCTCATTGGCGGCGTTGCAGGCCAGATGGAATCCGCCCAGCCCCTTGATGGCGACAATACCGCCGCTGGCCAGCAGCTCGACACAGCGGTCAATAATGGCATCGCTGGTTTCGCGCGTGCTGCCGACGGCCGGCATCGCCCCCGAGCCCTCGAGCTCCATGTCGCCCGCCGCCTCGCGCCAGGTAATATGTGGCCCGCAGTCAAAGCAGGCATCGGGCTGCGCATGAAAGCGCCGGTCAAGCGGGTCGCCATACTCTGCAGCGCACTCGGGGCACATAGGAAAGCAATCCATCGACGTGGCCGCTCGGTCATAAGGCAGCGACCGGATGATGGTAAAGCGCGGCCCGCAGTTGGTGCAGTTGATAAAGGGGTAGTGATAGCGACGGTCGGCGGGGTCGAACAGTTCGCGCAGGCAGTCGTCACAGGTGGCGATATCGGGGGAGACGAGCGTCGTGTGCACGGTCTGATCCTGTGACGCTACAATACGAAAGACCTGCTCATCGTCGGCATCCCAAGCGTCGGGCTCCAGGTCTGCAACAGCGACATGCTCAACGCGGGCTGCGGCCGGCGCGTGCTCCGACAGCGCGGTGACAAATTCGTCGAGCGCCTCGCTCAAAGCATGCGCCTCGATGTGTACGCCATCGCCCGCGTTGAGCACCCAGCCGCAGATGCCATGCGCCATAGCCTCGCGATACACAAATGGCCGCATGCCAACGCCCTGCACAATGCCCGTCACATGAATATGCACATGCCGCATGTGGCTTCCCCTCGTCAAAACCGACCAAAAAGGGACAGGTTTATTTTGGTCGGTAAAACTTCTAAACCTGCCAAAACAAACCTGTCCCTTTTTGGCAGGTGCGCTGCGGGAAATCCCGCTACAGCCCCAGGCTCTGCTTGGTGGCGGCGCAGGTGAGCTCGCCGTGCTTAACGCCGCGCAGTCCCAGCAACCGGTCCGCTAGCTCATAGACGCGTTTGCCGCGACCCTTGAGCGCCAGAATCTCCAGGCAGTTGTGGTGGTCCAGATGCACGTGCATGGTCGAGACAATCTCGTCGGTGTAGTCGTGCTGCACCTCGTCCAGACGGCGCGTCAGATCGCCGGTATGGTGGTCATAGATCATGGTGAGCGAACCGATGACCTGCTCGTCGGGCGTGCGCATCTGCTCCTTGGCGATCGAGGCGCGAATCAGATCGCGTACGGCCTCGGATCGGTTAGCCACGTCACCGCGGCGCGCGATCTGCTCGTCAAAGCGGCGCAGCAGGTCGTCGGGCGCGGTGACCGAAAAGCGGACCAGCTCGGAGCTGGAGCCGCTGTAGCGGCAGCTTGCATCGTCGTCCGCACCGTGATTGTGCGCGTGCTCGTGCTCGGCCACGTTACACCAGTTTCACAGAGCCGACGGAGTTGTGGTCGGCCTCGATGGCCTCCTCGTAGCCCTCGAGCGCATCGTGCGCCTCGTGGAGTGCCGCCATGGCGGCCTCGAGCTTGGCGCCAATGCGCTCCATGTCAAAGTTCTCGGTCGCATGCAGCAGCTGATGGCTCCACTCGTGAGCGAGCTCAATGGTGTCGTCGACCTGCTTGACGCTCATGGCAAGCTGGCTCATGTTCATTCCGACGTCATGCATGGGGAGTCTCCTTTTGTACGGGGCGATATGGTGGTTCAGATTCTACTACGCCCGCCTTGAGCGCCGCCGCATAAGAAAACGGGTGCGAGTCCGTCTGACCCGCACCCGTTCACTGGGGGCTGTTTGTATCTACCATACTATCCGTGGTCGCATACCTTGCGTTTGGCACTCCGGCGAGCGGTGCGAAACCGCTCATGGACGGCAGATGGGTAACAAGCGTATTACAGATGTTTCTCCAGCAGTGCCTGAAGTCTTGCCTTGGGCAAGGCGCCGACCGAGCGGTCGACCTCCTCGCCGTTCTTAAAGACGATCAGCGTGGGGATGCTCATGACGCCAAACTTCATGGCCAGGTCCTGGTTGTCGTCGACGTTGCACTTGGCCACAGCCAACTTGCCGGCCAGCTCGTCGGCAACCTCGTCTACGATGGGCGAGAGCGAGCGGCAGGGGCCGCACCACGGGGCCCAAAAATCAACCAGTACGGGCAGGCTGTCGAAAACGATGGAATCGAAGTTCTCGGGGGTAATCTGCTTAATGTCAGCCATGGTGACCTCCATAATACGACGCGGCTCGGCCGCGTAAAACTCAGTACGACCGTGCTTATACCCAGCGGCCCGCAAAGCAACCACTCGCGGGCGGCTCTTTTATATAATGGTGGGCACGCAAACGATTGGAGAGCGCATGCCCACGTCACAAAGCCAGAAAAAAGAAGCCATCGCCCAGGCGGCTGAGCAGGAGCTCACATCGCTTGCGGTCCGTGGCGTGCGTATCGCGGGCAACGCGTGCTCGCCGATTGTGCTGGTCAAAGGCGATTTGGATGAAGCCGAGTGCTCGGGCGGCGAGCTGGCTGCCGGCGCGGATGGCGCCGCGTTGCGCAAGGCGCTCGGCGCCATCGGATATGCCCCCGAGGACTTTTGCGTGCTGGCAAGCGTCGCCGGCGCGGGTGACGGAGCGGTCGCGGTGGGCGAGACTCTGCCGTGCGACCTGTTCCGCGAGGCGCTGGAGGCTCTGGACCCCGAGGCGGTGCTGCTGCTCGACAACAGTGCGGCCGATGTCATGCGCGAGACCTATGCCGATATGCTTGTGGCAATTGATGACTTTGACACCGCCATGCTCAAGCCCGGCCTGGTCGCCCATGTGCAGGGGCGCCGCGTGCTGGCGCTCGACGGTTTTGAGGCGGCGCTCACCGACAAGGCCGCCAAGCAGCGCATGTGGGCCTACATTAAGCAGCTGACCCCGGCGGCTGCACCGCTGTAGCGAGGTTGGCGGCAGCCCCTACATCACGGCGCGCAGCTCAAACCGGTCGCCGTTAATGCGGAGCTGGCAGTTGCCGTTCATGCGCTCGACGGCAAGCATAATGCTCTTGGTGCCAAAGCCGTGCCCAGTGTGCTGAGCCACGGGCATGCCGTCGACCATGTGCGGCGCACGGCCAAACGTGTTGGAAACCAGCAATAGAAGCTGACCGTCTTCGTAGCGAAGGTCCAGGTCGACAAACCGCTTGCCTTCGGGGGCGGCGCTCGCCGCGGCGATGGCATTGTCCAGGGCGTTCGATACCACACTGAATAGATCGACATCGCCCACGTGGACGGTTTCGGGCACGGCGGCGCGCAGATCGGCGGTGATGCCGCGCGCGTTGATGTCCGCGGAAAGCGACGAGAGCGCAATGTTGACCGTTTCGTTGGCGCAGTAGCGGCGCACGGCGGTGCGGTCGTTGGTCTCGCAGAGCGCGTCGATGCGCCCGAGTGCCTCATCGGTGTGACCCTCTTCGATCAGGGCCGCAAGACCGCGCAGGTAGTGGCGCATGTCGTATCACATTGAGACCAAGTCAAGAAGAATCGCTTCGGTCGAATCGCGTCTTTTGGGTGAGTTCTCAACGTCCGCTGCCGCTGGTTTCCACCGTATGCCGAAAACACCCGGACGATGCCGTGCAGATCGCTTCGCTCTGCTATAGTCTCCCAAATTCACGTTTTCTATTGGGATGGTGGTTAATATGGGCGACATACTCGAATCGTTCCTGCGCGTGGCGATGGTGGTGTTCATCGTCGGTCCGCTCACTGCATGGGTCGCCCGTCGCGGCGCGCGCGAGCGCAGTGAGGCGACGGACAGCCTCGATCGCTTCACGGTGCGCATGCCCGCTGCCATTCGCACGATCATCGCCTGCTGCGCCGTCGCGTTCGAACTGCTCATGCTGGGTGTCTACGTCTGGCAGGGCGTCTCGTTGGGCGAGTGGGACCACGAACTTGTGTGGTTCGGTCACGCCATGGCGCTCGCGGGCATGGCCATCTGGGCCCTGCTGAGCATCCCGCGCATCGACGTGGACGGTGAGCGAATTCTCTCGCGTAACGCCTTCGGCATCCGCAAGGAGACGACGTTTGGCCACATCACCCGTGCAACGCTTCACACGCAGATGATGAGGATCGACCTGTTCGAGGGCGACCGGAAGTTCTGCTCGATAAGCCTCGAGGGGGTGTGCTCGCTCAACCTCCTCGCCCGTCTGGAGGAAGAGGGCATCGAAGTCTCGGACGCCGTCGACGGCCCGATGACCAAGGCGGGTCTGTGTTGGTCTGCCATCAAGCCGTTGACGATTGTTTTCAACGGCATGGCGCTCGTCTTCTCGCTCGTGATCGCCTTCATGGCTGTTTTCACCGATGCTGGTGCTCGTCTGCTCTTGCTCGTCCCGTTCCTCTTCCTGTTCATAGG
Source organism: uncultured Collinsella sp. (assembly GCA_900552425.1). Classification (GTDB taxonomy): domain Bacteria; phylum Actinomycetota; class Coriobacteriia; order Coriobacteriales; family Coriobacteriaceae; genus Collinsella. The sequence continues at coordinate 7,561 of URZR01000057.1, forward strand.
GGGACTCCTGCCCCTGCTCATGCTCAGCATGCCCGCCCGCGGCATCCTCGAGATCGGCAGGCAGGAGCGCGAACTCGGCTTCTCCTTCGCCGAGGAGATGGCAAGTCGAGGTACCACGGGCACTTCGCTTGTCGACGATGATTGGTTCATCGAGATCAGCAATGCCCGCGTCGTGGCGTTCCGTCGCGATTACCTCAAGAAGGTCACGGCGCACGAGAACAGCGAGAGCGGCGACCGTTGCACGGTGACCACGAAAGGCGGTCGCAAAATCAAGGTGTATGCAGCGGGCAGCACGCTCGAGGACCTGCGCTCGTGGTTCAAACAGGGTGCCAAGGCCAGAAGCACGCTCGACCGTGCAGAGGACGCGCTCGAGACGACGTCTGATTGGGTTGTCTGACCTGTATCGTCTTTTCGGACACGCATGCTAGAGGCCCAATCCTTTAGAATGCATTCATCGACGACCGAGAGGACGGTATGCTATGTCCAACCCAGCCGCCAAGTACACCGACGAGTTCAGGCGCGAGACCGCCGACTACATCATCTCGACGGGCAGGCCGATAACGGAATGCTGCGCAGAACTGGGCCTGAATTCCAAGACCGTGAACAAGTGGGTGCAGAACCGCCGGCGCGAGCTTGCCGGCGGGCCCGGCCCCAAGGCCGAGGACCGCGAGCTTCGCGAGGCGAAAAGGCGCATACGCGAGCTCGAGATGGAGAACGCCTTCTTGAAAAAAGCCGCGGCCTTCTTCGCCAAAAGCCAGGCGTAGCCGCATGCTACCGGATGATGTTGGCGGAGAAGGCCGAATTCCCGGTGAAAATGATGGCCCGCGTGCTCGGCGTGAGCCGATCGGGCTTCTACTCGTGGCTCTCCAACGGCTGCCCGCGAGAAGACTGGTCGGCCGAGCGCGAGGCGGTCCGGCGCGTGTGGCTGGAGTCGGACCGCAGGTTCGGCTTCCGGTTCGTGAAATGCTTCCTGCCCGGCGAGTTCTCCGGATTGACCCTGTACAGGGTGCGCAAGCTGATGCGCGAGCTGGGAATACGCGGCTGCACGCCCAACGCCAGGAAGCGCACCACCATCCCCGACCCGAAGGCCAGGCCCCGGCCCGACCTGGTGCGCCGCGACTTCACCAGTCCCGTTCCAACCTACAAGCTCGTGGGCGACATCACCTACCTGCGCACCGGCGAGGGATGGCTGTACCTGTCGACGGTCATCGACCTCAACACCCGCATGGTGGTGGGCTGGTCGCTCTCCGAGCGCATGACCGCCGACATCGTGGTTTCGGCGCTGGCGTCGGCCAAATCGCGCGGCTACGTGGCCGGCAACGCGATATTCCACGCCGACCGCGGCGCCCAGTACACCAGCAGGCTTCTGGCCGAATGGGCGCGCGACAACGACGTGCGGCTGTCCTGCAGCCGCACCGGCAACTGCCACGACAACGCGGTGGCCGAGTCGTTCCTCGCCACGCTGAAGAACGAGATGTACTACAGGCGCAGCTTCCCGACCAGGGATTCCGCCAAGCACGCGGTGGTCGAGTTCATCGAGGCGTACTACAACCGCCGAAGGCCCCGCTCGACGATCGGCTACAAGGTGCCGGCCGAGGCCATGGCGGCCTTCTTCGAGAGAACCGAGCCCAAGCCCGAGGCCATGCCTATGGCCGCTTGATTCCTCGAGCTTGCGTGTCCGAAATCTTGACACAGGTCAGAAGGCCTCGATGCCAGCGCTGCGCCGATATGGGGCAGCGGCCCCCCCGTTGGCCGCCATGGCCCTGACTTCCGAGCGTATGCTGGCGCCGCTCGTCTTAAGACGTCGACCTCCATCCGGAGCCTGCGGTTCTCGCGCTCGGGCTCCAGGATCCGGTTCTACTCGGGCGTGCGGTTGTCGGCGGCGCGCGGCGAGCCGGTCTCGTTTATCGACTTGACCCGCCTCTCCACGGTGCTCTTGTCGAGGTCGCACTCGTCCATGGCCTCGCGCCTGGGCTTTCCGGCGTTGTGGAGATCGACTATCTTCCTCTTGAACTCGTCGGTGAAATGCCTCGGTCTGGGGCCGGTCGAGGCCGAGCCCCCGGTCCGGCTGGGGTAGCATGTCGCTGCGGACCACTGTCTTTCCTCTCGTTGAATATCTAGGCGCTGACGATTCTAGGCGATGGCCCTCTCTTGCTTCTTACACCTCGATTGTGCTCGCTACCCCCAGCGGGTCCGGATCGAG
>URZR01000058.1 GCA_900552425.1 uncultured Collinsella sp.
GATCGAGATCTTCTGCCGGACGGTTTTGGTTTGTCTCGATATGTAACAAGTGGGCCCAATTTCCACCGTTAGATGTTACAGATTGAGACAAAAGGTCGGTCGGACTCACAACAGACAGGATCGGTCAACAGCAACCGTGATCCCTTGGGGGCGGAGGAAAAGGGCCCCGGCCGAGAATTCGACCGAGGCCCTTGGACAGAGCTATGTTCGGCTTTCGCCGTGTGTCTGCGAGCTACTCCTCGACGAGCTCAAACTGATCGGGACCGACGCCGCACACCGGGCACACATAATCCTCGGGCAGCTCGGGCGTATCGACCTCAACCTCGTAACCGCAAACGACGCACACGAACTTATACGTCTTCTTCTCCTCAGCCATGATGTTCTCCTCTCGAACGTGACTGGTGATGTACTTCGCTTATTAGTATATGTTCTCAATAAAATAATGCAAGTGTTTTTACAACAATTCTAGCCTTGATAGGACGAGGCCTTCGGAGGCGTCTTGCCCTTCAGGACCTTGTGGTAGTAGTCGTAGGTGAGCGGTGTCTCGTCGCTCAGGCGCTCGGCATCCTCGACCTCGCCGATAAACAGCAGATGCGTGCCCACATCCACAGTGTCGATCAAACGGCAGCTAAACAGGGCCGCCGCGTGCTCGGGCACATAGGGCATGCCCAGAGCCGTCTCGCGGGTCTCGTACTTGGCAAACTTGTCATAATCGCTGCTGGTGCGGAACCCAAAGTTACCGATGTAGAGCATGTCGGCGGTCTGATCGATCACGGTCAGCGCGAACGCTTTGGCCGATGCGATGACGCCCGAGGTGACGTTGTCCTTGTTCACGGCAACCGAAATGCGCGGCGGCATGGACGTCACCTGCACCGCCGTGTTGATGACGCAGCCGGCGCGCAGCCCGTCTGCCGCGGCGCTCACCACGTACAGACCGCTCGGCATGGTAAAGAACGCTGTTTTGTCCATAACGATCACTCCCCTAACCCGGGTTGGAACCTCATGGATGTATGTACCCACAAAAAGGCGGCACCCATAACGGACGCCGCCTTTGAAACATATGTGTCAGAACAGTAAGAAAGATGAGACACCCGCAGCTGCGGTGAAATAGGGACTGAATAGCCCCTCAAACAGGCAAAACAGTCCGTATTCCACCGCAACTTGTACAGAGTGCCTAGCGATTACGCTCCTTGAGGGCGCGGTCAATCTCGCGCTGGACATCGCGCTTGGCCATATCCTCGCGCTTGTCGTAAAGCTTCTTGCCGCGGCCTAGGCCCAGCAGCAGCTTTACGCGGCCGTCGGTATTAAAGTACAGCTCCAGCGGCACCAGGGCATAGCCGCGATTACGTAGCTTACCGTCAAGAAAATCAATCTCCTTGCGGTGCAGCAGCAGACGACGGCGGCGATCAGGGTCGCGATTCCACACGCCACCATGGCTGTAAGGGTGGATATGCAGGCCCACGAGCCAGCACTCGCCGCCACGAATCAGTGCAAAGGTGTCGGTGATCTGGCACGCGCGCTCGCGAATCGACTTGACCTCGGTGCCACTCAGCTCAATGCCGCACTCAAAGGTCTCATCGATAAAATACTCATGGTGTGCCGAGCGATTCTTAGAGATGAGCTTGCGCTCGCGCTTACTGGGCATCGCTGGCCTCCTCGGTCCCATCGACGTTTGAGCCCGCGGCGTCGCGCTTTGCCTTGCGCTCAGCATTGAGCTCGGCGTCGCTCTCGCGCACCAGTTTGATAATCGCCGCGCAGGCCTCCTCGCCCACAAGGTCGCGAGCACGCACTGTCAGGCGCGTCGCCTCCTGCTTGTCGCCGTCGCTTGCAGCATCGGTCGCGCACATAATCAGGCAGATGGCAATCTCGGCCGAAGGCGAGGTCGGCACGCCTTGCAGGGCCAGTTCACCCATCACGTGCTCGTCGCTCTCCTCGGCGGCATCCGGATAGGTGGTATGAATCTTGTTGAGCAGGCGCGTCGTGTGTGCATCGTTGGGCGCTAAGCGCAGTGCTAGACGCGCGCAACCCACGGCGGCCGAGACATTCTCGGTCTCGGGCTCCAAGAAGTACTGGCCCAGGTTGGAATAGGCGCGGGCGGCGCACTTGCCGTCGCTCGCACGCTCCAGTACCGAAAACGAGAGCGATGCCCATTCCTGCTTGTCCTCGAGTGCGCGGAACAGCTCGGCCAAGTCCAAGCGATAGTTGCAGTTCATGGGGTCCCAACGCACAGCCTGCATCAGGGCATTACGAGCGCTCACATAATCCTGCTGGCGAATATAGGCAAACGCCATGTCAGAGTACAGGCGGTCAAACGGCACCTCGACCTGCACGAGCTCGCGCGGATCCTTCTCCACGCGGCGATAGGCCAAGCGCTCAAACTTGCTATCGAAGCTAAAGTATTGGCGCTTCTCCTCCGTCTTGCACTCGGCGTCGATATACTCCTCGGCGAGCTCCACCAGGCGCTCCAACAGCGGCGTCGCCGTAGCCAGGTCGCCCTGCGCCAGATAGTTCTCGGCATACGTGATGTCTTGCAAGCTGATGGGCAGATCCATGGCTACTCCTCGATCTGAGCGAACACGGCAGGCGCCGTATATACGGTCGATACACAAAACCCGGGTCTCTTGCGAGGCCCGGGCGTTAATTTGTGGGTAGCCCGTACCAGATTCGAACTGGTGATCTCCGCCTTGAGAGGGCGGCGTCCTAAACCGCTAGACGAACGGGCCATATGTAGCAAATGCAATGGCTGGGATGGAGGGAGTCGAACCCCCATTGACGGAACCAGAATCCGCTGTCCTGCCATTAGACGACATCCCAATGACTGCATCGCTGCGCTCGGCTGTGCCTTTGCGCAAGAAAGAAATATACGGGAAGTCACGCCATGACGCAAGCCCCAATTTTGACTTTTTTGAAATTCAGTCAAATACGGCCAACACGTGAAGGACCTGTGAAGTCGACCGCTGCACACGAAGGGCAAAACGCCGCGAGCGGTAGCCGTCAACCGTTGGCAGATTCTACCGCGAAAACGATAGCACCAGGCAACACAATCGAAGTATCAATGATCGCGTAGATATCGAGGCGCCATGGACGAAGAGCTTGATTACCTATGGGAGACCCTGGGCCTCGAGATCACTGCTGACCTTTGGCCCGAACGGGACAAAATCCATCCCACTCTGCGCCCCGCCATCACGGTGATGCAGGCAAACTACCGCCGCGCCTCATTTTTGATCATGCGGACGTCATGGCATGCGGCGCTCCCCGACCTCAAGCGCATCCAGGCAAGCCTCGTCGAGCTGTCCGGCATGCCGACCGTCATATCCGAGACGAACCTGGAGCGGCGACAGCGCGAGCGCCTGCAGCGGCAACGGATTCCGTTTATCAGCCCCGGCATTCAGGCATACCTGCCCTTTATGGACGAAGAGTACTGGAGTGACACGCCCGACAAGCACGTAAAGATCTACGACCCACACGAATGGGCGCAGCTGGAGGACTGACTGGGGCAGGCCCGCCGGCGGAAAGTGCGTCCCAGATTTCAAGCTCAAACTGGTCCCCACTTTCCCGTCGAGCCCTCAGCCGGAAACCGTGTCCCAGAATCAGTGCCCAAAACGGGATGTCATTTCCGATAGAGTCCTCAACCGGAAAGCACATCCCAGAATCAGCACTCGAAACGGGACATACTTTCCGCAGCCGCTACAGCAACGCCTCGGTCCAAGCCGCTTCCTTAAAGCCGGGGATCGCAAAGTCGTCGCCCACCAGCAGCGGGCGCTTAACCAGCATGCCGTCGGTCGCCAACAGCTCGTAGCATTCCTGGTCCGTCATGCCCGCATCCAGGCGCGCCTTCAGGCCCAGCTCTCGATATTTCATGCCTGACGAGTTAAAGAAGCGTCGCACCGGCAGCCCCGAACGAGCAATCCAGGTCGCAAGTTCATCGGCCGCGGGATTGTCCGTAACGATATCGCGGTCGATATACTCTACCCCGTGTTCGTCCAGCCATGCCTTGGCCTTTTTACAGGTCGAGCACTTGGGATATTCAACAAACAGTACGGTCATGGGAATCCTCCGAATATAGATCGGCCAACGCAGGTGCGCACCATACGAGGCACCTTAGCATGATGGGCCAATTGTAGCCCACGGGTCAAACGCTAAACGAACCGTACCCCGAATCCGCGTTTGATGAACGGCAGCAGCTCCATTGCCTCGGGCGTGATATGGCCCGCAACGTTCATGCGCTTGTCACCGGGAAGATCGACCCGCGCAATCTCAAGCTCGCCTTCGTAGCGCCCATAGCCGCTATTGCTCACAGCGATCGACCCCGTCTTTCGCGGCAGGCCGGCACCGGTATCCGTCGGCACGGAATCCGGCTTAAGCGTCGTGCGCGACTCCTGAGACCTAAAGATGAGGGTACTCGAATCGGGCCGGTCGTGATGAATCTGCCCGCGCACATAGGCATAGCCGGGGTCAAGCTCGCATTGCAAATCCACGTATCCGGCGGAAACTTGAGCAAACTGCGCCCAGCCCGCATCGGAAAGATCGGGGTCGCCGACCAACACAATGTCGCAATCGGCGCCATGTGCAAGCTCAAGCATGTTGAGGGCAACCTTTGACGCGCGACCGCGCTGCTCCTCAACCGTCGGCAGTCCTTCGAATACCGGCCCGCGAACGTTGGCATCACCCGGCACAAAAGCCATGATTTCGAAGCCAAGCGCCGCAAGACGAAGATTCGTCCGAGCAATGTCTTCCAGAGCTAAACCGGTATAAGGCTTGGGATAAAAATTGTGGCAGGCGGCAAAACGAGTCACATCGGCACCGGCTTCTCGCCACGATGCGATTTCATCAGAACTCACCGTCGATGCATTGACCACAATGTGAAATACACCGGACAACTCCGCGACCCGCTGGGCGCTAAAGCCATAGTCCAAACGAAGGTATTCGAGCCCCAGGTCACGCAGATCCTCGATACGCTCAAGCCCGAGCAAATCGCACGTGCGCGGCCCCACATCGGCAATGAGCGCAATGCCGCGGGCGGAAAGCAGCGACAGCACATGACGGACCTTATCGGCATACGCCGCTCCCCCATCCTCGGGAATATGCAGTGAGGTGAACGCGTAGCGCGCACCCGCCGCGGCACCACGCTCAATCGTCCGCTCAATATCCTGCAGAGGGCTGGAAAGATAAATCGAAATACCCGTTTTCACGCTTCAACGCTCCTTTAAAAAAGGCCGGCGGAGCAGTTAGCCCCGCCGGCACAACCATAGCATCAAGAGATCTGCGGCACGTCAAGACGTTCGAATGACATGGCGCGCAGCATCAGGCTACTCGCCAAAAAACTCGTTGATCTTCTGCTCGTCGACGCCAAAGAACCACGTCAGGACAAAGCCGGCGGCATAGGCAAGCAGCATAGCGGCAACGTAGCCGAGCTGCTGGCCAGGAACGACGATCAGTAGGCCAAACAGACCGGAAACGCCCTGAGAAACCGTGCCGATGTGAAGCAGCGCCGCGAGCGCGCCGCCAAATCCGGCACCCAGGCAGGCCGTCACAAACGGACGAACGAGCGGCAGCGTAACGGCATACATCAGAGGCTCGCCCACACCCAGGATGCCAACGGGGATGGACTCGGCGACATACTTCTTGAGCTTGACGTTCTTGGTCTTAAAGTACAGCGCCAAACCGGCACCGACCTGGCCGCCGCCAGCCATCATAAGGATGGGCAGCAGGTAATTGATGCCCTTGGTAGCGCCGTCGGGATCGTTGAGCATAGCGTGGATCGGCGTGAGCGCCTGATGCAGGCCGACGGACACCAGCGGCAAGAAGCCTGCCGACAGGATATAGCCGCCCAGGACGCCCAGCTTCTCGAAGATAAAGGTGAGGACGCTAAAGATCGCGGTCGTCAGCCAAGCGCCAACCGGCTGGATGACAAGCATCAGAGCAAAGGCGCCGATGATGAGCACCAGCAGCGGGGACAGGAACGTATCGAGCGCGTTGGGCATGACCTTGCGAATCTGACGCTCCATCCAGGCGAAAAACGCACCAGCGATGAGAGCTGCGATCATGCCGCCCGCTGCGGGGTTGTACTGCGCATTGGTGAGCGGCAGCAGAATGGCAGTGGCAGGATCAGCAGCGCCAGGCGCAAGCAGGGGCATGGCGCTGTTGGCGATACACATCATGCCGGCGATACCGCCCAGCGCAGCGGAGCCACCAAACTCGCGTGCCGCGTTATAGCCCACCAAGATGGGCAGATAGGCGAAGAGGGCCCAACCCATGGAACGAATGCCCTGGTACCACCACTCGCCTGCAAGCGCGCCTGCCGTCGAGACGTTAATAACGTTGCAGATACCGTTGATGAGGCCAGCCGCAATGATGCCGGGAAGCAGGGCGACGAAGACATTGGAAATCTTCTTGAGGAAGGCCTGAACCGGCTTGGACTCGTACTTGGCCTTCTGCGCGGCCTTGTTTGTGGCCGCAGCGTCAACCACGCTCTCATCAGCAACGCCTTTCGCAAGGCCGGTGAGCTTGGAGAACTCCTCGAGCACCTTATTCACCTTGCCCGGACCCAGCACGATCTGCATCGTGTCGTCCTCGACCAAGCCCATCACGCCGTCGAGTGCCTTAATACCCTCCGTGTCGACGTTGCCCGTGTCTTTGACGGTCACGCGCAGGCGCGTCATGCACGCCGCGTTTGCCAGCACGTTGTCTTTACCGCCCAAAAGGTCCAGCAGCTTTTGAGCCAGCTCTTTGTTCGTCATAACTCCTCCTTGTATTGGGCATCTCGTCTGGATGTCATATCAGCTCACGCCGCGCACCTATTGGGCATCGGCATCGCTCTTCTCATGGCCACTCACCGCAGCACGGACATGGCCGCGCGCCCGCTCGAGAGCCACCGCAGCCTGCTCGACATCGCAGTCCAGCAGCACCGAGACAATAGCGGTCTTTACGTGGCCGCCGGCATCTGCAAGCGCCTGAACAGCGCGCTCGCGCGTGCAGCCGGTCGCCCCCATCACGATGTTCTGGCCGCGCACCACCAACTTCTCGTTCGTCTGCTGCACATCGACCATCAGGTTTTGGTACACCTTGCCAATCTTGACCATGGCACCGGTCGAAATCATATTGAGAATGAGCTTTTGGACCGTTCCCGCCTTGAGCCTCGTTGAGCCGGTCAGCACCTCGGGACCGGGCACGGGCTCAATGGCAAGATCTGCACTCTCCCCGATCTTCGACCCTTGGTTACAGGCAATTGCGATGGTCTTGCACCCAGTTGCTTTAGCGTACACAAGGCCGCCCACCACATAGGGAGTACGACCGCTTGCTGCCAGGCCAACGACAAGATCCTTGTCCGAAAGTCCACGCTCCCGCAGGTCGCTCGCGCCAAGCTCCTCGCTGTCTTCGGCACCTTCGACAGCCTTGATAAACGCCGTCTCGCCTCCGGCAATGAGCCCGACAATCAGATCGGGTGACACACCAAACGTGGGCGGGCACTCCGAAGCGTCGAGCACGCCCAGACGACCACTGGTGCCTGCACCCATGTAAAAGACGCGCCCGCCGCGCTCGAGTGCCTCAGCAGCCCAGTCGATTGCTGTGGCAACCTGGGGCAACACTTTCGTGACCGACTGGACGGCACGAAGATCCTCATCGTTCATCGTCGTGACGATTTGCAGCGATGTCATCGTATCGAGGTCCATTGACCTTTGATTACGCTGTTCAGTCGTGAATTTTGTTAAATCGAGCATTTCATTCACCTCATCTTTCCTGTTTCTCGATGTAGTTTTGCTTAATGACATGCGTCGCCCGCTCGTAGTCGCTGGCAACGTAAGCAGCGTACAGGGCATCGACAACCATAAGCTGGGCCATACGCGAGGCCATGGCACCGCTGCGGACCAAGGGCTCGCTTGCAGCAACGCCGAGCACGGCATCGGCCATGGTGGCAAGCTTGGACGATCCGTCTACCTTGGTCACGGCCACAACGGGACAGTTGTGACGTTGAGCCTCGACGGTGCAGTCCAGCACTTCTTGCGTTAAGCCCGAGTAGCTAAAGGCGATTGCCATATCGCCCTCATGCATGTTCTTGGCACACAGGAGCTGATCATGCCAGTCGTCGTACAGATGGCACTCTTTGTCAACACGCATGAGCTTTTGCGCTAGATCGTGCGCGACCAAACGAGAGGCACCGATACCGAACAGATTGACCGCGCGTGCCCGCTTAAGATGGGCCGCGCATCGCTCCAAGACGGTGTAATCGAGCGTTCGCGCCGTCGCCTCGATTGTGCGCACGTTGCTTTTCATCACCTTCCCCACGATACGTTCGACGCTGTCGTCCATGGAGATGTCCTCGAGGGCAACGTCTTTCTTGTCACCCAAGAGCGCCAGTTCGGCAATCAGTTCGCGCTGGAACTCCTTGTAGCCCGCAAAACCCAAGCGCTTGCAAAAACGCAAAATGCTCGAGGGCGAGGAGAACGTGGCATCGGCAAGACCGCGAACGGACAGCCCGACCACCTCATGCGGATGAGCACTCACGTATGCGATGACATTGCGTTCCGCCGGACTCGCGCTGAACTCACGCTCGCGAAGCCTTAAAAGCAATCCGTTTGTCATCTCAAACACCTCCGTTGAGAAGAATTAAAGACCAACGAACGATTCGTACCGGATATAAACAGCTTTTACGGTACATTGTGCCGCATCGTGGCGCACAAAGGGCGAGCGTTCTACCGCTCGCCCCTCAAATCCGACCGCTCGGAAATACGCGCGACACAAAATGATTCATCGAGGTCGCATTATTCGTAACAGGGTTGTTAACGTCTCGCATGGGCGCCAATGGGACAGGTCGCGCGCTGAACCAGCGCGGCGGCCAACAGCACCAACAGCATGGCGACAACGTAACCCGCGGCATCGAAACCCAGGTCGATCATGTCGAAATGACGACCAGGAACAAAGATCTTGTGCACTTGGTCACCGACAGAGCAGACGGCGCAAAAGAGCAGAGCGAATACGTACCGGAATCGCGCGCACGGCAGGCACTCGCCCAGGCATGCCACTGTCGCCGAAGCAAACAGTCCTACAAAGAAGAACTCAACGGTATGTGCGACGCGACGGATGTTGGCGCCCATCCACATGCGAACGGGGGCAAGCGGGTCGGGGTGGGCGACGGTAGCCGCTGAGCCCACGTCCCCGGCGGCATCTCCCGCCTGGGACTCCTGCGCGGCGTCGGGCCGCACGTCCGCGGCCTGTCCTTCCACCGCGCGCGCAGTGGACTCGCTGAGCGACGACGTCTGCTCCACGTTTTGCTCCGTCAGCATCCAGATACTTGTCAGCGTCACGACCAGCAGGACAACCGAAATCCATCCGACTATGTGCTTCACACGCGCCAAGGGCTAACCTCCGTCATTTTTTGAGCAGCAGCGAGTGTACCCCCAAATGCAGTTGTCGCCGTAGCAAAATCCAAAATGTTCGAATCGGGGCGCCAAAGGAACGTGGCGCCCCTACTCCATCTCGCGCATCCAGCGATCCCCACGCACACGCCTAGCCGCTTTGCCGCCTGACTCCGCGTGATATCACCCGCCTCGTAGGTATCGCGTACCAGCTCGAATTGCGGAGGACAGGGTTTGCGGGGCCGGCCAAAGCGCACGCCGCGCGCTCGCGCCGCCGCAATGCCCTCGGCTTGGCGCCGGTGAATGTTCTCGCGCTCCACCTGCGCCACATAGCTCAACAGCTGCAAAACGATATCGGCAATCAACGCACTCGTCACGTCCGACCCACCACAGTCTCTGGC
>URZR01000059.1 GCA_900552425.1 uncultured Collinsella sp.
GCACTTAATGTGCTCTCCGTGCGAGCAGGACTGCCCGAGCAGGCGATCAAACCCCGCGCCCATCCCGGCGAGCACTCGGGTACCAGTGACCTACAGGTGGCTAATAATCAGTTCCATCTTGCCTTCGAGGTCGATGGAGCTGACGGTGCTCGGGGCCAGCAGGTGGCTTCCCTTGTGGACGGGGTCGCCGCAGACGGTGCCTTCGCCGTTGATGACCGACAGGCACATGAAGGGCCAGCGCTGGTCGAGGGTCTTGCTGCCGTCGACACGCACACGATCGACGGTGTAGCAGGGGTTGGACTCGAGCTCGGTCACGCCATCGACCTCGGGCGCGGTCACCGTGCCGTCGGTCGGAGCCTGCGCGTTAAAGTCGATGCAATCGAGGCTCTGCTCAATGTGCAGCGGGCGCAGCTTGCCGTCGGTGCCGGGGCGGTCGTAGTCGTACAGGCGATAGGTCACATCGCTCGACTGCTGCGTCTCCAAAATGAGCGTGCCGGTCTTGATGGCGTGCACGGTACCGGAATCAATCTGGAAAAAGTCACCCTTGTGAATCGGCAGCACGTTGAGCATGTCGTCCCAGTGGCCGTCTTCGATCATCTGTGCGGCCTCGGCACGATCCTTGGCGCGCTGCCCGACGATAATCGTGGCGCCGGGCTCGCAGTCCAGCACGTACCAGCACTCGGTCTTGCCCAGGCTACCGTTCTCATGCTCGGCGGCATACTCGTCGTTGGGATGAATCTGGATCGAAAGGTCGTCCTTGGCGTCCAGGATCTTAATGAGCAGCGGGAACTCCTTGCCCTCGCAGTTGCCAAAGAGCTCGCGGTGCTCGGCCCACAGCCACGACAGTGTGTGGCCGGCATACGGGCCCTCCGCGATCTGGCAGTCGCCGTTGGGGTGTGCCGAGATGGCCCAGCACTCACCGATGGGACCCTCGGGAATGTCGTAACCAAATACGGTTTCGAGCTGGCGGCCGCCCCAGATCTTCTCGTGGAAGATCGGCGTCAGTTTAATCAAATCGGACATGTTCATACCCCCATGGTGTTGTGCGGTCGCCCACTCTAAACGAGCCATAACGTGCGCCCGCATGACTACAAAAACCTATGCCAACGTTACGTTGTGCAGCTCAAAGCGGTCGCCGACGTTGCGCGAAATCGAGTACTCAAAGGCGTTGCCGCTATCCAAAAAGCCAATCTGGTTGAGCTCGAGCAGGGGAGCGCCGGGTTCGGTGTCCAGGCGCTCAGCCTCTTCCTCGGTTGCCGCTACGGCGCGGATGGTGCGGTGGAAGCTCGAAATCTTCAGCCCGCATTGCTCGCGGATGAAGCTGTAGACCGATCCATACAGGTCTTTCTTTTTAAGGCCCGGTATCAGCTCGAGAGGCATGTAGGTGTACTCGATGACGATGGGCTTCTCGTTGACCTGGCGCACGCGCACGATGTGATAGGCAAAGTCGTCCTCGGCAATTCCCAGCTGAGTAGCGACGTCCGCCGGTGGATTGACAATCGAGAAATCGTAGACCACCGAGGTCACCTTCTCCCCGCGGTGCTCATACGAAAAACCCTGGGCGCGGTCATTTTTGCCCTGGAAAAATGCCTGGTCGGGAAGCCCCGCCGTGTCCTTAACGTAGGTGCCCGATCCGCGCCGGCTGGTAACAAGACCTTCATCGGTAATCTGCTCAATAGCTCGTTTGACGGTGATTTTGGAAACGCTATAGAGCTCGCAGAACTCAACGACGGTGGGCAGCTTGTCGCCCGGCTTTAGAGCGCCGTCCTCGATGCTTCGATGGATATCTGCAGCTATTGCCTCGTATTTGGGAATCATGGAACCTCCTTTCCGGCTTGATTGAGTACAAACGAAAGTATAGTCCACGCCTAAGCATCCCTATTGCGTTTTTGAAAAGTTCGAGAAAGAGATAATCAAAAAACGCTTCTCCTTAGTAACTAGAGCGCTCTAAATGAATATGCACTCGGATAATGTGGTATTGAGCAAATTGATCGGCTCGAGGAAGGGGCTGGGCCGTTTTGCCGCCCAGCGAACCGAATCTCATGCCTTGCGTTTCCCCAGATAAAACCTGCCAAAACAAACCTGTCCCTTTTTGGTAGGTTTTTGCCTGGGGAGCGGTACCATACAGGCAATGTTTAAACGAGAAAGGTGGGCTCCCATGGAACCTAAGCAGTATTACATCGGCATCGACGTCGGCGGCACTTCGGTTAAGGAGGGCCTGTTCGACGAGGACGGTAACCTGCTGGCCAAGGCCAGTGTACCTACGCCTCCCATCGTTGACGCCGCGGGCTTTGCCGCGGTGACCGAGGCTATCGACCAGGTGGTCGCCAAGGCTCAGATTCCGCGTGCCTTTGTGGCGGGCATTGGTCTGGCCGTTCCGTGCCCCATCCCGGCATCGGGCGATGCCAAGGTCAAGGCCAACATTGCCATTAACCTGCCCGAGCTGAGAGTCGCCATTCAGGAGCACTGCCCCGACGCGGTTGTTAAATACGAGAACGATGCCAACGCCGCTGCCATGGGCGAGGCCTGGCTCGGCTCTGCCAAGGGCGTGCAGAACGTGGTGATGGTCACCATTGGTACCGGCGTGGGCGGCGGCGTTATCGTCAACGGCGACGTGGTGTCGGGCGTTGTGGGTGCCGGCGGCGAGATTGGCCACATGTGCCTGAACCCGGCTGAGGAGCGCACCTGCGGCTGTGGTGGCCATGGCCACCTGGAGCAGTATTCCAGCGCCACCGGCGTGGTGAGCAATTACCTGGCTGAGTGCAAAAAGGCCGGCGTCGAGCCCATCGAGCTCACTGGGCCTTCTGATTCCAAGGACGTGTTCCAGGCCTGCCGCGAGGGCGACAAGCTCGCGCTGGCCGCGGCCGATACCATGGCCGACTATCTCGGCCGCGCACTGGCGCTTATCGCCAACGTGGTTGATCCCGAGATGTTCCTCATCGGCGGCGGCGCCTCCGCCTCGGCCGATGTCTACCTCGACAAGGTTCGCGAGCACTTTAAGCAGTACGCGCTTTCCGCCTCGCGCGAGACGCCCATTAAGGTCGCTTCGCTCGAAAACGACGCCGGCATCATCGGTGCCGCCTACGTAGCCCTGCGCGCCGCCGGTAAATAGCTGGTGCAAGGGGGACAGGTTACTTTGCACCAACATGGTGCAAAAGGGACAGCCTTGGCCCCCGTGCCTGCGCCCCAAAATATGCCGTGGCCCTTCCGTCTGCGAAGGCTCGGCATCGGCGTGCTACCATAGCTACGTCCAAGTACACATATCAAGTGGAGGATATCCATGGCAAACGTTCTTGTCTTTGGTCACCAGAACCCCGATAACGACGCCATCATGAGCGCCGTCGTCCTGTCCCAGCTGCTCAACCAGGTTGAGTATGCCGGCAACACCTACGAGGCCTGCGCCCTTGGTCAGCTTCCGGCCGAGTCCGCCAAGCTGCTTGCCGACGCCGGCATTGCCGAGCCCCGCGTGATCGAGTCCGTCGAGGCCGGTCAGCTCGTCGTTCTCACCGACCACAACGAGTCTGCCCAGTCCGTCGCCGGTCTTAAGGACGCCACGGTCTTTGGCGTTGTCGACCATCACCGTATCGGCGACTTCGAGACCGCCGGCCCGCTGCATTACATCTGCCTGCCCTGGGGCTCCAGCTGCACCATCGTCACCAAGCTCGCCGGCGTGCTCGGCGTTGAGCTTTCCGACGTCCAGGCCAAGCTGCTGCTCTCGGCCATGATGACCGACACGCTCATGCTCAAGAGCCCCACCACCACTGATGTCGACCGCGCCGTCGCCGCCAAGCTCGGCGAGCAGGTGGGCGTCGACCCGGTCAAGTTTGGCATGGAGGTCTTCCTCACCCGTCCGTCCGGCTCCTTCACCGCAGCCGAGATGGTCGGCAACGACATCAAGATGTTCGAGCCCGCTGGCAAGAAGCTGCTCATCGGCCAGTACGAGACCGTCGACAAGACCCGCGCACTCGGCATGATCGACGAGATCCGCGAGGCCATGCGCGCCTACGCCGCCGAGAAGGGTGCCGACGGCATCGTCCTGTGCATCACCGACATCATGGAGGAGGGCTCGCAGGTCCTGCTCGAGGGCGAGACCGAGGCCGCTCAGAAGGGCCTGGGCATTGCCGATGAGCACGACGGCGTCTGGATGCCGGGTGTCCTCTCCCGTAAGAAGCAGGTCGCTGCCCCCATCATGGCCGCCTGCTAGGTTTAGTTGACCGAACGCCACGACCGGATCGCGGACGCCCCGCGCTCCGGTCGTTTTTTGTGCACGGCGCCGCGTCGTCTCCCGGACAGGCACGCCCGTGCCGTTGAGCAAATAATGTTCAACCTGTGGTTCCGCTTTTCGGCCACGCCTGCGTGCTTGTCGTGCAGGGTAGGCTAGATGCAAGCGTAATACGATAGAGCGCGGCGCCGCCACTTGGGCGGGCCGTGCTTTTTTAAGACGGGAACTTTCCCGTGAAAGGAGCCGCCCATGGCAGCAACTGAGCAGCTGTTCAACGTTCGTGAGCGCAAGCGCTTTGAACGTCACGACATTTGGGAGCGCATTGCCGAGAACGGCACCATTTCTGCCGCCGTCATGGTGATCGCCGCCATCGCCGCCGTCATCTGCGCCAATACCGATGCCTACGAGGCCATCCATCACTTTTTGGAGACCCCGCTGTATGTGGGTCTGGGCAACCTTACGGCCGGTCTCACCGTTGAGCTTTTCGTCAACGACTTCCTCATGGCGATTTTCTTTTTGTTGGTGGGCATCGAGCTTAAGTACGAGATGACGGTCGGTGAGCTCAAGAATCCGCGTCAGGCCATGCTTCCCATGCTGGCGGCCGTGGGCGGCGTTGTCGTTCCCGCTTGCATCTACCTGATCTTTAACCATGCCGGCGCCCGCAACGGTTGGGCCATCCCCATGGCAACCGATATTGCCTTTGCGCTGGGCGTGCTGTCGCTTTTGGGCAACCGCGTTCCCAACGGCGTGCGCGTGTTCTTCTCGACGCTCGCTATCGCCGACGACCTGATCTCCATCGCCGCCATCGCCATCTTCTACGGTCAGAGCCCCAATCCGTTTTGGTTGGGCGCCGCCGCGCTTGTGACCTGCGCGCTCGTGTGGCTCAACAAGACGCAGCATTACCGCCTTGCCCCGTATTCGGTACTGGGGCTGCTGTTGTGGTTCTGCATGTTCAAGAGCGGCGTACATGCCACGCTTGCTGGCGTCATCCTGGCCTTCACCATTCCGGCCAAGTGCGGCGTCAAGCTCGATAGTCTCACCGATTGGCTGGGCGAGTGCCTGCCGCTGCTCGATGACCGCTACGACGACGAGGCACACATCCTGGGCCAGCACGACTTTACCGTCTCGACCACCAAGGTCGAGCGCGTCATGCACCGCGTGACCCCGCCGCTTATCCGCATGGAGCGTCTGATCTCCACGCCGGTCAACTTTGTGATCCTGCCGATCTTTGCGTTCGTAAACGCTCAGGTTCGCTTAGTGGGCGTGGACATGAGCACGCTGCTCACCGATCCGGTGACGCTCGGCGTGTACTTTGGCATGCTGTTGGGCAAGCCGATCGGCATCTTTGGTATGACGTTTGCCCTGGTTAAGCTTAAGGCCTGCGAGCTGCCGCACAATGTCAACTGGCACATGATTGCCGGCGTGGGCATTCTGGGCGGTATCGGCTTTACCATGTCGATTCTCATCAGCGGCCTTGCCTTCCCGACGGCCCAGTTTGAGGTTCTTGCAGCCAAGGCCGCTATTCTCGCCGGTTCGGTCACCGCAGCCGTGCTCGGCATGATCTACATGAGCGTGGTCTGCAAGCATCCCTCGCCCAAAGACGAGTAAGAGCGCGAAAACCGGCTCCAGAACCGATTCAGGCGCGTCCAAAATGCGGATTCTGGCGGTGCTTGCCGCCTGCCAGACACGCCAGTGGTCAAAAAACGCCGTTTGTGAGTACTGTCACAAACGGCGTATCATTTTAGGTGCGGAAAATAATGAACAAAGTTATAAGAACTGTACGTTAATGAGTGACCATCGACTTCCAATTTGGTGCTAGCTGACGGTGATTAGGAAGTTTCAAGTCGAGTTTTGCCGATTTCGACCAAAAATCGCTGCTACTAAAAAGGTAACAGTACTCATATTTGCCCTTTTTTGGGCACAAGCCCTAAAACAAGCCTCGCCAAGGTCGGGAAGCGGGCCAAATTGCCGGCCTCGAGGCTTATTCCACCGTTCCGTAGACGGCGCCCCAGCCGTGGGCGGCCAAGGCTGAGTTGAGCTGGTCGCAAAGTGACTGGCGGTCGTAGTAGCCGGGCGGCAAAAGATTCACGATCTCCATGAGGTCGGGCGCCAGGTCCAAGATTTCGGCCTGTACGATCAGATCCAGGCGGTCGATGGCGTGGCGGTCGTAAAACAGTCCGTCGACCAGGCGCTGCAGGTCGCCGAATTCCTCGGCCCTAAACGATCCGTACTCCATAGTGCCTCCTTGGGCGCCCCACGCCGGCATGCGCGGCGATTCGTAATTGATTGCGATGAACTTAATCTATCACGGCTTCATAACGTTGCGACGATGGCGGTCTATACTTAGACGAACTGCAACGTACCGCTTCGCGAAAGGTCGCACCCCATGCAGACGATCTACCAGAAGATGGAAACCACCGAACTCGATGCCGCCATCGAGGCGCTCAAAGCCGAGGTCGCCGAGGTCAAGGCCAAGGGCCTGGCGCTCGACATGGCGCGCGGCAAGCCGTCGCCCTCCCAGGTGAACATTTCTCGCCCCATGCTCGATATCCTCAATGCCGATGCCGATCTGCACGACGGCAATGTCGACTGCTCCAACTACGGTTGCTTCGAGGGCATTCCCTCGGCACGCAAGCTGGCGGGGGAGTTCCTGGGTTGCCCTGCCGAGCAGACGCTCGTACTGGGCTCATCGAGCCTGCTGATCGAGCACGATATCGCCGGTATGTTCTGGCGTTGCGGCTCGTGCGGCAGCGACCCTTGGGACGCCTACGAGGCCGCGCACGACGGCAAGAAGGTCAAGTTCCTGTGCCCTGTTCCCGGCTACGATCGCCACTTTGGCATCACCGCCGACTTGGGCATCGAGAACGTCCCCGTCGCGATGACCGACAACGGCCCCGACATGGACGAGATCGAGCGCCTGGTTGCCGCCGACGATTCCATCAAGGGTATCTGGTGCGTGCCCAAGTATTCCAACCCCACGGGCATCACCTTTAGCGAGGACACCGTGCGTCGCCTGGTCGAGATGCCCACGGCCGCGCCCGATTTCCGCATCTTCTGGGACAACGCCTACTGCGTGCACGACCTGTACGACGAGACCGACGAGCTCGCCAACATCTTTGACCTCGCTCGCGCGGCGGGCACCGAGGATCGCGTGGTGGCATTCGCCTCGACGTCAAAGATCACCTTCCCGGGCGCCGGTATCGGCTTTATCGGTGCGAGCCCCGCGGTTATCGCCGAGTTCTCCAAGCGCCTGAAGGCCGGCCTCATCAGCGCCGACAAGCTCAACCAGCTGCGTCACGTGCGCTTCCTTCCCACTATCGAGGCGGTCAAGGAACACATGAAAAAGCATGCTGAGTTTTTGCGTCCGCGCTTTGAGGCCGTTGAGCGCAAGCTCACCGAGGGCTTGGGTAACACGGGTTGCGCCACTTGGACTCATCCCCATGGCGGCTACTTTGTGAGTTTTGATGGCCCCGAGGGCTCGGCCCAGAAGGTCGCCGCGCTTTGTGCCGACCTGGGCGTCAAGCTCACGCCGGCCGGTGCCACTTGGCCCTATGGCAAGGACCCGCGCGACACCAACATCCGCATCGCGCCGAGCTATCCCACGGTCGAGGACCTGGAGGCTGCGCTCGATGTGCTGGTGCTGGCTGTCAAGCTCGTCGCTGCCGAGCTTGCGCGTGCCGAGCGCGCCTAACGCGTAGGGCCCCGCAAGTCCGCGCCTAGTACTATCCGCACTTTCGATACGTAAAGGAGCGTATACATGGATTTGGGTATTTCCACAAACCCCACGCCAGAGCTCTACACCATTAAGGTGACCGGTGAGATCGATATCTCTAACGCCGATAGCCTGCGCAATGCCATCGACCTGGCGCTCGAGCAGCCCACCGAGGCCGTTGAGCTCGATTTTGCCCAGGTGAGCTACATCGATTCGACGGGCATTGGCGTGCTCGTGGGCGCCGCGCACCACGCGGTTGACCACGGCAAGCGCTTTAGCTGCACGAATATGCAGCCCCCGGTGATGCGCGTGGTTCAGCTGTTGGGTGTCGACCAGGAGATTTCGATCACCGCTGCATAATCTTTGCCCCCAAAAGGGCGTGCCGTTTGGCATATGTTTGTGATGCGCTCGGACGTTTTGGCGTCCGGGCGCTATACTTGACCGAATGAATAGACGAGTTCCGGCCGAATGGCGCGGTGCGGGCTCGACTCACATCGAGCCTTGGAGGTATGTGTGTTTGGTATTGGAGAGGGTGAGCTCGCGATCATCGTGGTCTTCGGCTTTTTGCTGTTTGGCCCGGATAAGCTCCCGCAGATGGGCCGCACGATCGGCCGTGCCATCCGTCAGTTCCGCGAGACGCAGGAAAAGATGACGGCCGTTGTTCAGTCCGAGATTATCGATCCGGTGAGCGAGGCCGCGTCGGCCCCGGTCAAGCCCAAGAAGACTGCTGCGACCGACGACGATTCCGATGCGGACGAGGATGCCGCCGAGACGGCAGCGCCCGCCAAGAAGGAGACCTTTGCCGAGCGTCGCGCCCGTCTTGCTGCCGAGAAGGCCGCAAGCGAGGGTGCTGCTGAGGGCGAAGGCGCTGTTGATGAGGCCGAGGGTACAGAGCCTGCTACTGCCGTCGAGCCCGAGCCTGCTGCAGAGCCCGAGCCCGAGCCGGCAGAGCCCACGACGGCTGACCTCTACGCCCGCCGTCCCCGCAAGCGCAAGGCTGTCGTCGACCAGCTCGCTCGCGAGCTCGAGGCCGAGGACGCTGCCGAGACTGCTGCCGCCGATGCTCCGAAGGGAGGCGATGAGTAATGCCTATCGGACCTGCTCGTATGCCGCTCTTCGATCACCTGGGAGAGCTCCGTCGCCGCCTGACCATCGTGGTCGTGTCGGTGTTTGCCGCCGCCATCGTGCTGTACTTTGCCACGCCCGTGGTGCTCGATATCCTCGAGGATCCCATCCGCTCGTTTGTGCCGGACGGTAAGTTCTACATCACCACCACGCTCGGCGGTTTTGGCCTGCGCTTCTCGCTGGCCATCAAGATGGCCGTGGTCATGTGCACGCCCATGATCATCTGGCAGATTCTGGCATTTTTCCTGCCGGCACTGCGCCCCAACGAGCGCAAATGGGTCGTACCCACGGTGCTCGCCTCGACGGTGCTGTTCTTCCTGGGCGCCATCTTCTGCTACTTCATCATTATCCCGGCGGGCTTTGAGTGGCTCATCGGCGAGACCTCGGCCGTCGCTACGGCGCTGCCCGACCTGGAGAACTACGTCAACATGGAGCTGCTCTTTATGATCGGCTTTGGTGTGGCGTTTGAGCTGCCGCTCATCATCTTCTACCTGTCCGTTTTCCACATCGTGTCCTATGCGGCCTTCCGCAGCGCCTGGCGCTACGTGTACGTAGGCCTGCTTGTGGGCTCGGCTGTGATTACGCCCGACGGCTCGCCCGTTACGCTGGGTCTCATGTATGGCGCCCTGCTCTCGCTCTACGAGATTTCGCT
>URZR01000060.1 GCA_900552425.1 uncultured Collinsella sp.
GACCTCGGCGGTCGAAATCCAGCCCAGGAACTTATAGCCTGGCACGGCCATGTCGGCATCGGTCGGGGAAGCTTCGAGGGTCAGGGGGCTCTCATACGATCCCTTCTCACCATCTTCTGGTTTTTCGGCCACTTTAACCGACTTATTAACATGCGGGTAGTAATACGTGAACGTCGGATCCGCCCCGTTCACCTTGGTCTGCAGCAAGTTACTCTCATAGCGCCGCGTGGCAGTCCTCACGACATTATCGCCCTTGTTGTAGAAATTAACATCCGTGGTAATCATCGCGCGAACGTAGTACTTCTTATCTGTACGCACTATGCTCTCGATGGGATTTTTCACATATGTCCAATATTCACCATCGCGCTCAAGCGTCCAGAAATTCAGGCGATAGCGATCATTCACCAGTTTGGCCTTTACGTTCAGCGAAGCCGAAGTCCAAGTATCGCTTAGCGTTGCAGCGCCTGGAAAATCAGTATCGGCATAGAGGTTTTTTAGAGTATCGGCTCCCGTATCGTTTTTAACGTTGTGCGAGTACGCGTTAAGGGGACTCACGACAAGGGTTTCCTTCGTGAAGCGCGTGCCACACGTTTCGTCATACCTATCCTTTATACCGTGGTCAACATGCTCCGGACCCCAGTGGACGACGTTTTCACGCACGAAGGTACTACCGACGTTTTCCTCAAAGGGCGTTTGATAGCGATTCCAAACGGAACAAAGTAGCTTGCTGTCCGTAAACTCATGGTTGGTATAAGCCCGAACGTAATAATCCACTCGGTACTCAAAGCGGGCGATGTAGGTATGCGGCGCGGTTAAATCGACATCTGCGGGGAGCGTATAGCTGGGATCGCGGCTTACGCGCACCTCGAGCGGAGCATCCTCGGTTCCCTTGTTTTCGTACCAACCCAAGAAGCGATAGCCATCGGGCAGTTTGCCGCCATTGGACAGGGGCGTACCTTCCGTGTTGCACACCTGTACCGTGTAGACGCTGGTGCCGTCCTCGGTAGTCTGGACGTCGACATTGGTTTTGCCCACGCCGTCGCGCAGAGTCTTATCGTCGGTTGTGTCCCGCTCATTGCCCTCGAACACCGTCATGATGTTCGACACGTAGTCGCTGTACACCGGGTAGAAGTCGGTAGGACGGACAACCGTAATCTCGCTACCCGCAGGATAAAAAGCTCCCTGATTTTTAAGCTCGGCTAACTGAGTCGAGGTGATGGCGGCATAGCCACCATTCATCCCCGCCTCGCTGCTAGGCTGCGTGGTCCAGCCGATAAATGTCGCGGTAGGCTTCAAGTTGCCGCGATCCGCGGGGGCAGCGGGCGTCAAACCCACGCCATAGCGGTACCAATCAGTTGACTTGCCGTGCGCAGCACCGGTTTTCCAATCAAGCGTCTCGCCCTTAACGTTATAGAACAGCACCTGTGCCTCGTACGAAGCGATAAACAGGTCATTGCCCTCAAAAGCCTTGGCCACTTTCGCGTTATCGGCAGTATAGGTTGACGTTTCGTCGTGCAACTCGCTCTTCTGGACCTGCTTGCCAGCAGCCACAGCATCGGCATCGGTCTTGCCGTCAAACCAGCTGTTGTCTTGTCCAATTCGGTTCACACGCACATCGGGCTCGCGGAACCAGCCCATAAAGCGGTAGCCGCCGTTCTCCTCGCTCAGCCCCTCAGGCTTTGCGGAGGTATCCTGCTTAAACGTTACCAACGTATCGCCCTTGGCCAAGCCCTGGGCCGTTCCCGCCAGCACGGCGCTCACGGCAAAGGTGTACGGATCGCTGGTAGATTGATCTTTTCCCAACATGGTTGCCAGAACGGTTGCCGTACCCGCGCCGGGGAAGTCGGTCGTCGTCTTCACGCTTTCGCCGTGTACGGGGATATTCAGTTTGTAGTCCATCGCCCACTCATTGGCGTGCTGGGCGCCCGGCGTCTTGTCGTTAGCAGTAGAGCGCATAGTGCCGGCACAGAAGTCGTAATCATGCTGCTCCCACAGCTCACGTGTGACGTAGCGTTCGTCGTCCCAGGGACCGAATCCGGCACCGGATACCGTGCCATCACCCGCAAGGGCGTAAATCTTCTTCTTGGCTGCCGTACCCTGACTAAACCCGGATAGGCTGACACTGGGCTTGAAGTAGCAATCAGTGATAGTCGCATCACCCGCATTAGCGCGTGCAGCAATACCGCCCAGGTTCACGTCGTTTTGAATAATGGGGATCACGGCGATGGGGTTGTACTGGCGCGAGCTCAAATCGCCGGCGAAATGGCTGCGAGTGATCTCGTTACCGCTCTTAGACAAGATGCGGCCTGCAAGACCGCCCGTCCAAGCGCGCGTTACGGAGACAACGCCCACGTAAGAAGCAGCATAGCTATAGCATTTCGCCGTTGAAAAGCAGTCAATGACTTTAGCGCCTTCTGCCATGCAGCCCACAAAACCCGAGGCGTACACGTTGTTGCCGCCCAGGGCGCCAATGGCCACATCGTATTTATTGGTAACGTCGGTCATGCCCTTCTCGGCAATCGAGCCATCCTCGTTGCGCGTAGGCGTCACGCGGCAATACTCGATGGTCGAGTTCTTAACGTAGCCGGCAAACGCCGCCATATACAGGCCCTCGCCACCGATTGCCTGCACGCCCGAAGTCGTGTTGTTAACGGCGCGGCCACCACGGACCTCGCAGTTGTAGAGGGTGCAACCATCGAGCTCGCCGGCAATCAGGCCCCCCTCAAAACCCGCATTGGTAATCACATTGAGCATGTTGTTGGCACACGTAACGTGCAGGGTGCTCTCCATGACCATAACGTTTTCGAAGTGGGTCTTGATCGCCCTGCCCACGATAATGCCGCCGCGGAAGTCAGCCCAGATGTTGGCATCCTTGACCAGGAAGTTCTTGATGGTGGCGCCATCGGTCTCGGCAAAAAAGCCCGTATCGCGCTCGGGATCCAAGACCTTATTCTCGTAGTTCAGGCCCTTCACGGTATGGTTTTTACCGTCAAAGACGCCCTTAAAGGGATGTTCTTTGTTGCCAAAGGAGAGGTGCTTGACCGTATCCTCAACAATGGCGTTCATATCATCATCGTTAAGAACGATATCGTTATCGAGATAGACGCGCCACTTCGACGTGTCGCGTTGACGCGACAGCGCGACGCACGCCAGGAAGTCGTTCCTGTTTGTGATATGGAATTCGGTCTGATCCTCGGCATGCGCTGCCGCCGGCAGCGCTACAACGCAGCAAAGGGCGATTGCCACCACAGCGATCAGCCTGCCGAGCACGCCTCGGTTTCTGTTCTTAATCTCCATGGGCTAGTTCGCCTCCGGCCAGCCCACGACGTCGAGCACGTCGAGGACGGTATCGTTTGCCTGCTGGTTTTTGGCCTGCACGGCCTGGACGTCGATATCGAGCCTGTATGAGCCGCCGCGCGCGGCATCGTGGTAGTCGCCCACAAATCGCAGCGAGTCCATGAGGCTCTCCGTCATGGCACCGGAATCGAGCACGCCCCCGCATCCGGCCAATCCGCGGTAGTAGTACCACCCATCGCCGCCATCGATCCACGGGGACCCCTCGCCCGCGTTCACGTGAAAGGCGACGTTGCCCGAGGCGTCCGCACTCGAACCGTCGGGCGCCACCGACGTCATGCGCAGACGAGCGCGAACGTACTCAGGCTGCGCGCCGGCGTTCTCCACGCGCACAATGCGGCTGATGTCAGAGCCCCCGGCCTCGGTGTCGGGATAGTCGCCGCGCTCGTCGGCCTCAAACGGAATCTCCTCGCCCTGCTCGTTTAGGGTGTATTCGCAGACTCGTACCTTCACGCTGCCAAACGATAGGACGTTG
Source organism: uncultured Collinsella sp. (assembly GCA_900552425.1). Lineage (GTDB taxonomy): Bacteria > Actinomycetota > Coriobacteriia > Coriobacteriales > Coriobacteriaceae > Collinsella. The sequence continues at coordinate 3,830 of URZR01000060.1, forward strand.
TTCGCCGGAACCATATCAACGGTAAAAGCCAGCGTGCCACACAGGCACGCCAGGGCCAACAGCGCCATCGCGGCAAGCGCCAAGGTGCGTTTCTGATTGTCGGAAAGATTGTTGAGCATTACGTTCGCCAATCGTCGATCAAAGGGGGACCGAGATCCCGACCCGAAAATGGGGATGGGGAGCGGACCGGGATCTCAGTGGGGGGAGCGGGATTACTTCTGGGTGGCAGCCCAAGTCTTGGCCTGAGCAACGGCGTTGGCGGCAGCGTCAGTCTCGTTGCCCTTCTGGTCGGCACCGAAGATGTAGCAGGAGACCGTCATAGCGGGACCTTGAACAACATCCGTGCTGTTCAAGGCAGCCGGGATATGCACGGTGCTGAACAGCTCACCGGTGTAAGCAGCCTTGTTATCAGCGGGAGTAAGCTTTGCAGGAGTGCTGTTGCCATCAGCGACATACATGAACAGACCGCTCACGTACTGGTCATTGTTACCGTTGGTCTTCACCTGGTCAGTAGCAACCGGCTTCCAGTTGGGATTAAGGGTGAAGTACGGGGTCTTGGCAAGGGCGTTTTCGGCGCCTGTCTCCACAATTGCGTTCTTCACATAGATGAACACATAGGAGCTATCGGAATCCTTGCCGATGCCGACGTTGGGGTTCTTATTGACGGCGGTGCCGGGAATCATCTTGGAGCCATCGGTCCATTTGGTCTCGAACAGATAACCATCCACTGAGGGGTTTGTGGGATCAGTGCCGGGCTTGTCCGGATGATCAGGGTCGGGCTTCACTTCGGGCTTGCCGATATTACCGACCGTGAACTCATTGGTCTCCGTATCGGTAGCTGTCAGCCAGGCGTAGGTGCCCACACCGGCAGCCAGCACCAGCAGCAGCAGGGCGGCAACGATGCCGTAGCGCTTTTTCTTCTTGTTTTCCATCGTCCTCTTCCTTTCGAAAATCGACTTCCCCGGCAACGGCCCTTGCCGTTGCCGACACCTCTCCCCTGCCGCTATGAACGCCGCTCCCTCGCATGCGCGCGGGCATGCTTGCCAGCAGGCCCATCGGGAACCATCCGATCGAGCACTATCGACGCCGCGACCAGCAGCGCCAGAACGGCCACCACAACAAGCAAACCGGGCATCGTCGTGCAATATGCGTTAACGAAGCCCAGGTAAGGGACACAAAAAGAAACAGTGCCGATAACACTCGAAAAAGGCGTCTGCTCGGCATCGTGCATGATGCTTCCGTCTGCATTTTTGTTCGCAATTCCCTGCGTGCCGATCATCTGCGCCACAGGGTCGATCTGATACACCTGGTGCGTCACCACGGCGCCGTCCGATCGGTAAAAAGTTGCATTGTCGCCCATGGCAATATCCGTTGGATCAACCTGGTGAACAAACACCATGGAGCCGACGGGAAGCTCGGGTTCCATAGAGCCCGAAAGCACAGCAAAGGGCGTGTATCCAAATGCGCGAGGCACAAAAGAAACAACGGCAAGGGCTATGACAAGCGCGAACGCCAAGCTACTCAAAAGTGCAATAAATCGTTTGAGTCCGCGCGCCGCCATAATGATTAATTCATCCCCATCGAGGCCTTATTCGACCCATCCAAAGGTCAGCAAGTTTCAACAGGAACCGCAAGGCGATTGAAAAGTGAGTCCGAAATAAGCCAATTTGGAATCGTTTCGTAATAAAAACATAGCGATGTGCTACACATTTTTCAATGTTTTGTCGCTAAATGCTACTTATTTTGACGTAAGTGGTCATTAATTCCCAAATTAGTCTGTTTTATCCAATATCTGTGACTAACCCCCTACGCAATCCCTCCATAGAGGGTTAAATACTTTGAAAAACTCAGATATCGTACCCCCCCCCACATTAAAAATACTGCTGGAAGTACCGTCTATTTTTAACCCTCTTTTTGTAGCTTTATGACAGCCCCATGTAGTTCGCGGCCCACAGCCCTCTGGAAGCCATGTCCCAGAATTCGCGTCCGGAGTGGGATGCGGTTTCCGCTTGTGGCCCCGTTGGGAAGCCACATCCCGCTTCGATCACGAATTCCGGGTTGCACTTTCCATCAAGGCCCTCAACCGGAAACGGCATCCCGTTTCTCGGCCAAATACTGGGATGTAGTTTCCACAGAGCCTTCAACTGGAAACCGCATCCCATTCCAAAGGCAAATTCCGGGACGCAGCTTCCGCAACCCCACCCATCCGGAAATCCCATCCCACTCCGCACACATCCGGGCATAGAACAATCAGCTTATTAGGCCTTCCATCAATAAAGGGGCGCCCTCCCGGGCGTTGCGTTTAGAAGATGGACCTAGCGCTTATCCCTCCGGGACAAAAGCAGCGCGGCCATAAAAGCGATGATTGCAAGCGTCAGCAGCATCAAAAGCCATGCGAGCGTGCTGTCGCCGGTTGCCGCCAGGCCAAACAGACCGGGGCTCTTACTGTCAGCAGGTTGTACGGGAATCTTCTCGCCATCGTCCTCGGCGGTGATTTCCCAGTGGATGGTCTTGCTTGCGTCGGCAAGCTCGTTGCCCACCGACGTCGGGACACTTAGTTGCAAATTGAGCACCGTGCTGCCATCGCTCGTGAACGTGGCGACCTGCGTGGGATAGGCGAACACGCTGCCCGGCGTTCCCGTCTGGAGCCAACCGTCAGACGCATCGCCAGCCGACGCCGTTAAGGTAATGGGCGACAGCAGGTGTGCCGTCTCGTGATTGACAACGGCCCGCACAAACACGCGTACCTGGGACTTTACGCCCGTGGCACGAACCTCGATCTGCTGCTCGCGCGCATCGCCGGGCATTAGATCTTTAAAGGCGGGAAACAGATCGGGCTCCCCCGAGGAGCCCGTCGCCCCCGTTACCGTCAGCTGGCGCGCATTTCCGTCATAGGCAATCGCGGGAGCATCGGCAAACGCGCGGGCGGGAACGGCGAGCGCGACCACGCAGAGAATGGCCGCGACCATGCAACGCAAGGAGCGCGCAACGCCTCTGCGAATCGGGAACGCCATACTTACGCACCTCCGTGCGGCGGCACCAGCACGCCATCTTTGACCGTACAGTTCCATGCCTCGGTGACCGCATCGTCGGGCGTGGACTGAATCGCCTGGGTCGAAATGTCGACGACTAGGTTTTTACCATCTGCCTTCTTTTCGGACACGCTCTTGATGAGCACGCCCGTCTTGTCGAGCGGCTTAACAGAAGACGTCCAGTAGTAGAACCCGTCGCTCGCAAGAACCCAAGACGAAGGTCTGTTAGTGGCGGAGGCATCGCCTTTATCGCCCCACTCAATGGTGTAGTCGGTGCCGGCAACCGGCTCATCCCAGAGGCGCGCGCCATCCTTATCCTGCCAGTAGATATCCACCGCGACACGCAGGTATGCCGGAGCCGAGCCCGTGTTTTTTACCGAGACATCCCTTTTCATCACGTTGTCCTTGAGCGTCTCGTCCACCGAAGGCGCCACCGAGCCAAAGCCAAACTCGTTGACCAGCACGCCCGTAACCGAAAGCCACGCAAAGGTGCCGACGACGCCGGCCAAAAGGAGGACGCCGACAAGGAGGGCAACGATCCGCTTGCGCTTAGTCATCCTTGTCCTCCCTCCTCAGCGTGCCGTTTTCCCAAACATTCTTGGCACGCGAGCCGCCATCGACCCATTTGTCCTTCGCGCGCGTGTTGACGCACGTCACCACCGCATCGCCCGCGCTCGAAGCAGACGAAATCGTCAGCTCGGCAGATTTACCGGGCGCCTTGCCCGGCGTGCTCAGCTCGCCCTCGTAGCGCCATGCCCAATTCGTGTCTTCCTCGACGGTATAGATGCCCGTCGGCGCGGCAAATTGCACGCTGCCGACATACCAGGTCTCGCCGTCTTCGTCGCGCCTCTCGCTAACTTTCACCTCGACCATGCGCGTCTCGGCAGGAGAATCCTCCGACGCCTTGCGTGTCACCTTAAAGCGGAACGTCTGTCCCATGGCGCTGGCGTCGGTGGTCTTTTTGACGATCGTCAGCGCATGAGTCTGGGCAAAGTTGAACACGGCATTACCGGGATCTTGCTCGCCTTCGCCTGTCTTCTTGGACTCCAGACGGTTGGCCAAGTCGAACGAACCGTTACCCGAGCCCAAGCTGTAGAGCGAGACATACTGGTCGTTAACGGGTTCCTCCGCCATGGACGCACCAGGACCGTAGCTCGCCCGCTTAACGGTAACAGTCAGCTGCGTCCCCATAAACGGCTCGGCGAAGCAGACCTTAAACGGCGCCTTGTCGGCACCGTCATCGACGGTGTTGGCGGCGGCGGGATCGAGCAGCCATTTAAGCTGCGCGGTCATAGTTACGGGGCTCGCGGGATCAGACGTATCGTTGGCAACCACGCGATACGTCACGGGATACAGGTCCATGTCTCCCGTGACCGGCTCGCCCTTAAACTCATTCCAAGACTTCGGAGCGCCAACGGCAGGCACATATCGCCACTCCAGGAAGAGCTCGCGTACGTCACCGCTGGCCGCCTGTTCATCGAGCAGCGCGACGATCTTGGAGTGGGCGTCCGGGTCGTATGCCACGGACTTTTTCTCCATCTCGGGATTGCCGTTTTTGTCATAGACCGGGTTGCCGCTCTCATCCACCTTGGGAACATCGACGTTATGGACAAAGCCGGCGCCCGTCGCTCGCTCGCCGTCCGAGTCGACCGTCGCTGTAAAGATGACCGCCCCGTCGACGCCGTGATAGCGCACCTTATACGGCGTGACCTTGTACACCGCGGTATACGTCGCGCTCTCAAAGGGCTCGCTGCCCTCGAGGGGATACTTCTCGTCATCGGTCAACAGGGTGTATTTGCCATCGGGTTCATAGTCACGCGACCAGCCGACAAAGTCGTACTTGGTGCCATCCTTGCCGACAACCTCAGCTGTAGCTCTTACTTCCAGCGAAATTTGATCGACAGAGTCGGTGCGCGAAAGAGAACGCACGGAATCGGGGTTATCCAGCTTGGCATCGATATTCGATTGGACTTTTACCGCGCTGGGACGGTAAACCGGGTACAGCTCCATGGGGGCCTTGACCACAGTGTTTTTATCCACCATGGAAACGCCGTCCGACCAAACGACATAACCCTTGCCAGGTACCGGCTTAGTTTCCGTCCAGCCTACGAAGGCATTGTATGCACCCGTCGCAGCATCGATGTCTCCAACGTTATACGTTGGCAGCGGCATGCCATCCTTAAGGCTGCCGAGCGTATTGCCCTCCTGCGCGAGCTTGCCATCGATATCGGTGTCGTTCAGGTGATACACCACCGCAATGGGCGTGTAGTAGGCCACAAACATGTAAGGCTTGCCCGGCTCCACCGGATAGGTATACGAGTTATTGCCGTCAGATTCGAGCTCCTTAACCTCACCGTTCGGGAGTTCGATTTCGACCTTATTCAGCTTGTATCGCTCGCCGCCTGACTTGTATACCGTCGTTTCGATATCAGGAGTCACCGTTGCCGTGGCGGGATCGGTGTCCGCATTGAGATTAGGGGTGATGTCATACCTAGGAACATTCACCTCGGAAGTGCCATTAAAACCGGCGCGGTGCAGGTTGGTGGTGTAGTTGACGTCGAACTTTGCGTAGACGGGATAGGCATCCTGACACTGGGTGACCTTGGAGTCATCCGTCGCCAAGTATGGCGCCGCCTTTTCCGGATCGCTCGTCACATAGGAGTCGTCGGCAACATCATAGATATAGTTCCAGACGGCAGAATCCTTCTTGACCTCGGCGGTCGAAATCCAGCCCAGGAACTTATAGCCTGGCACGGCCATGTCG